>CANODD010000001.1 GCA_947564705.1 uncultured Dorea sp.
CCTGTATGGAACATTTGGAAGAAGACAGAGAGGAAAGCAGGGAAAGCGGGGAAAGCAGTGCAAAAGAAACGGAGATAAGAAGGTATATGGCGGCAGCCTCGGAGAAAATCGGAGAATTTGAAGAGGCGGCACATATCTGTGAAGAGCTGCTGAAGCTGGAAGAAGATGAGGAAAAGAGAGAAGAGCTGTATTGTAAAACTGCTATGTTATATGAGGAATGCGGACAGAACGGCAAGGCCGGCGATATCTGCGTGCAGGGTATCAAAGAATTAAGTGATTCGGAAGAACTCAGGGTTATGCATATACGGATGTTGTATGAGGATGCTTCTGTGGACAGAGCGTTCTGTGCGCAGATGGCAGAAGAATATGTCCGGCAGATGCCGGGTCTTCAGGAGAATGAAGATTTTCAGAAGCTGCGTTTCATATACATGCCGGAGGACGAAGGTTGAAGAGACAGGGCGTAAAATAATATTTGTAAAAAGATGTTTGTAAAAATGGTGCAAAATAGTTGTGGATTTTGCTGTGATATGGTATAGTTATCATAAATCCGAAGATGCGATGAGACGGGAGAGCGAATAATCACAACAGAAATGTTGTTTTATTTTGCTCTCTTCTTTTCTGATATGCGGTTGTTATGGAGGAAAGAAGGACGAAAGAAGATGGACAGTAGATATTATAATGCGATAGAGGGAAATCCGGTAATCGCCGCGGTAAAGGATCAGGAGGGATTGGAAAAGTGCTGTGGGCTGGAGGATATCCAGGTGGTTTTTATCCTGTACGGCGATATCTGTTCTATTGGAGAGATTGTCAGCCGTGTGAGGAAGAGCGGCAAGCTTGCTATGGTACATCTGGATCTGGTTACGGGCTTGAGTTCGAAGGAGATTGCGGTAGATTACATCAAGGATAATACCGGAGCCGACGGTATTATTACGACGAAGCCGCAGTTGATTAAGCGGGGAAGAGAATTGTCGATGTGTACGATATTGAGATATTTCTTGATTGATTCTATGGCGGTGGAGAATATCCGGTATCAGCAGCGTACGGTCAAACCGGATTTTATAGAGGTGCTGCCGGGACTCATGCCGCAGATTATTGATAAAATAAGCAGATTATCCAGGATACCTATCATCGCGGGCGGACTGATCACCGATAAGGAATCTGTTCTGGGGGCTCTTGCGGCAGGGGCGATTGCTGTTTCTACAACGAATCAGGATGTGTGGAGGATGTAGCGCCTTTTTTTCGGGATAAATGCAATAATAAACCAGAGTACAAAGTATAAGGAGGAGTGGATGAAGATGGCGAAGTATGTAATGGCCTTGGATGCAGGGACGACGAGCAACAGATGTATTCTGTTCGACAAGAGGGGGAAGATGTGCAGTGTCGCGCAGCGGGAATTCCGCCAGTATTTCCCGAAGCCCGGCTGGGTAGAGCATGATGCGGATGAGATCTGGGCGAGCCAGATGGGAGTCGCGGTGGAAGCGATGAACATGATCGGAGCGACGGCGGACGATATCGCGGCGATTGGGATTACGAACCAGAGAGAGACGGCGATCGTATGGGATAAGGATACGGGGGAACCGATCTATCATGCTATTGTATGGCAGTGCAGAAGAACTTCTGAGTATTGCGATTCTCTGAAAGAGAAGGGTCTGACGGAGAAGTACCGGGAGAAGACGGGACTCGTGATCGACGCTTATTTCGCGGGGACGAAGGTGAAATGGATTCTGGATCACGTACCGGGGGCGAGGGAACGCGCCGAACGGGGCGAGCTATTATTCGGAACGGTGGAAACCTGGCTGATCTGGAAGCTTACGAAAGGCGCCGTTCATGTGACGGATTATTCCAACGCGTCCCGGACGATGCTTTTTAATATCAATACTCTGGAATGGGACGATGAGATCTTAGAGGAACTGGATATTCCAAAGTGCATGCTTCCGGAACCGAAGCCTTCAAGCTGTATCTATGGCAAGGCGGACCCCTCTTACCTGGGGGGCGAGATTCCTATCGCGGGAGCGGCAGGGGATCAGCAATCGGCATTGTTCGGACAGACGTGTTTTAAGGCGGGAGATGCGAAGAATACATACGGAACAGGATGTTTCCTGCTGATGAATACGGGGAAGAAGCCGGTATTTTCTAAGAACGGCCTGGTTACGACGATTGCGTGGGGGCTTGACGGAGAGGTTAATTACGCGCTGGAGGGTTCCATATTCGTAGCGGGAGCGGCCGTTCAGTGGCTTCGGGACGAGATGCGCCTGATAGACTCGGCTATGGATTCCGAATATATGGCGAAGAAGGAGAAGGATACCAACGGGTGCTATGTGGTGCCGGCATTTACAGGGCTTGGAGCGCCGCATTGGGACCAGTATGCGAGAGGGACGATCGTGGGGATCACGAGAGGTGTGAATAAGTATCACATCATCCGCGCGACTCTGGAATCTCTTGCTTATCAGGTCAACGACGTGCTGACGGCGATGAAAGCAGATTCCGGCATCTCTATGGCGGCGTTGAAGGTGGACGGCGGCGCCAGCGCCAATGATTTCCTGATGCAGACCCAGGCGGATATCATCAATGCCCCGGTGCAGCGCCCCCAGTGTGTGGAGACAACCGCTATGGGAGCCGCGTATCTGGCGGGGCTGGCAGTCGGATATTGGAAGAACAAAGAGGATGTTCTTAAGAATTGGGCGATTGACAGAACCTTTGAGCCGGAGATCCCGGAGGAAGAACGGAACAAGAAGATTAAGGGATGGAATAAAGCGGTAAAATACGCCTATGGATGGGCGAAGGAAGAACAGGAATAGAATCGGGAACAGAATCAGGAATAGAATCAGGAATAGAATAGAGAATTGCGCGAGAGAAGAGCCAGGCAATGACCGCATTGAAAAAGATGCGTCTGTTTGCCGGGCTCTTTTTTATCGAAGGGGTAATGTCGTGCAGGTTGCCGATATGTGGATATCATTAGTATAAAGTGAATTCCGGAAGGGAGAAGGAGATAAGAAGATATGTATGATTATGATGTGGTGATTATAGGCGGGGGCGTGTCGGGGTGCGCCGCGGCGCGGGAGCTTTCCCGTTATCAAGTGAATGTGTGTGTATTTGAGAAGGAAGAGGATGTATGCTGCGGAACTTCCAAGGCCAACAGCGGAATCGTCCATGCCGGGTATGACGCGCCGGAAGGTTCCTTAAAGGCTGAGATGAACCTGCGGGGAAATGAAATGATGGAGACATTGTCAGAAGAGCTGGATATTCCATTTAAGCGCAACGGTTCTCTGGTGCTGTGCCTGAATCAGCAGGATATGCCGAGGCTTAAGGAACTGTATAACCGGGGAATCGCAAACGGGGTGAAAGGGCTTCGGATTCTGAATCGGGAAGAGGTGCTGGAAAAGGAGCCGAACGTCGCGGACGGAGTCTTTGCGGCTCTGTATGCGCCGACGGCGGGAATCGTATGTCCCTTTGAGTTAAATATTGCGTTGGCCGAGAATGCGAATGTGAACGGCGTAGAGTTCCGCTTTGAGACCGAAGTACAGGAGATCAGGAAGCTGGAAGAAGGATATGAACTGATCACGAATCAGGGCGGATTTAAAACCAGGTATGTGGTGAATGCGGCAGGGGTGTATGCAGACCGGTTCCATAACATGGTCAGCGCTGATAAGATCCATATTACCGCGAGAAGAGGAGACTACTGCCTGCTGGATAAAAGCGCCGGTAACCATGTGAAGAGTACGGTGTTCACGCTGCCGGGAGAGTTTGGAAAAGGAGTTCTCGCAGCGCCGACATCACATGGCAATCTGATTCTGGGTCCGACGGCGATAGATATCGAAGATAAGGAAGGAACGAATACCACCAGAGAAGGACTTGACCAGGTATTGGGAAAGGTGGGTATGAGTGTAAAGAATATCCCGATGAGGCAGGTGATCACGTCGTTCGCGGGACTTCGTGCACATGAAGACGGAGATGAATTTATTATAGAGGAAGTAAGAGACGCCAAAGGATTTATCGACTGCGCAGGCATCGAATCGCCGGGGCTTACCAGTTGTCCGGCCATAGGAGTGCGGATCGCAGATATGATAAAAGAAGGTATGGGATTGGAGGAGAAGGAAGATTTCACGGCGGTAAGAAAAGGAATCCTGAAACCGGAAACCCTCGGGAAAGAGGAGCGGGACGCGCTGATACGGGAGAATCCGGCATATGGGAATATCATCTGCCGTTGTGAGATGATCACAGAGGGTGAGATTATAGACGCCATTCACAGACCTCTCGGAGCAAAATCCTTGGATGGAGTAAAGCGGAGGACAAGAGCGGGAATGGGACGCTGCCAGTCTGGCTTCTGTTCCCCGAGGACGATGGAGATTCTGGCAAGAGAGCGGCACATGGATATCCGTGAGGTCACAAAATCAGGCGGAAATTCACGGATCGTTGTCGGAACAAATAAGGATGCGTTATAGATTCCGGGGATATAAAAGAGGTACAAGATATAAGAGACAGGATAAGATTCCGGGCAGCGGGAAAATCAGACGGCTGGCAAATATATAGTAATGAATAGAGGATGGAGACGGCTTATGGAAAATTATGATATTGTAATTATAGGAGGAGGACCGGCGGGGCTTGCAGCGGCGGTTTCGGCGAGAGAGCAGGGGATAGACCGGGTATTGATACTGGAGCGGGACAGGGAACTTGGAGGAATCCTGAACCAGTGTATACACAATGGGTTCGGACTGCACACATTTAAGGAGGAACTGACCGGTCCCGAGTATGCCGGCAGGTTCATCGCCCAGGTTGAGGAGCATAATATCGAGTATAAGTTAAATACGATGGTTATGGATATCAGCCGGGATAAAGTGGTGACCGCCATGAACCGGGAGGAAGGATTGTTCGAGATTCAGGCAAAGGCGGTGATTCTTGCTATGGGATGCAGGGAGCGGGCGAGAGGAGCTTTGAATATACCAGGATATCGCCCGGCAGGAATATTCTCGGCGGGAACCGCGCAGAGGCTGGTGAATATGGAAGGATATATGCCCGGAAGAGAAGTGGTGATCCTGGGTTCCGGCGATATCGGGCTTATTATGGCAAGGAGAATGACGCTGGAGGGAGCACGCGTGAAAGTCGTGGCGGAACTTATGCCCTATTCCGGAGGACTGAAACGAAATATTGTCCAATGCCTGGATGATTATGGAATCCCTCTGAAGCTCAGCCATACGGTGGTTGATATCAAGGGAAAGGAACGGCTTGAAGGGATTACCCTCGCCGAGGTTGACGGTAAGGGCAAACCGATTCCCGGTACGGAGGAATTCTATTCCTGCGATACCCTGTTGTTATCCGTAGGATTGATTCCCGAGAACGAGCTGTCGGGAGGTATGGGAGTAGAGCTGAATCCGGTTACTTCGGGCCCCAGGGTAAATGAGAGTCTTGAGACAAATATAGAAGGCGTATTCGCATGCGGAAATGTACTTCATGTACATGACCTTGTGGATTTTGTATCGGAAGAAGCAAAAGCCGCGGGGAAGAATGCGGCGGCATATGTCCTGAACCGTTATCCGCAGCATGCGGATGGAGCGAAGTGTGTCCCCTTAAAGGTAGAAGCCGGAGTGCGCTATACTGTTCCGGAGAAGATCTGTCCGGAGCGTATGGAGGATCAGTTGAAAGTACGTTTCCGCGTGGGGAATGTATACAAGAACTGCTGCATCAGCGTGTACTTTGACGATAAGAGGATCATCCATAAGAAGAAAGCGGTTGTCGCGCCGGGAGAGATGGAAGAGGTGGTGCTTACGAAAGAGCAGCTTCTCGAAGTACCAGCGCTTCAGACGATTATTGTAAAGTTAGAGGAGGCATAGAGAGAATGGAAGAAAAGAAGTTGATATGTATCAATTGTCCCCTGGGATGCGCCCTTACGGTCGCCATGCGGGGGAACGAGATTGAAGCCGTGAAAGGGAATACCTGCAGGCGGGGAGAGATATATGCCAGAAAGGAACTGACGAATCCTACCCGGATCGTGACGTCCACGGTGCGGGTGCTCAAAGGATGCGACCATATGGTCTCGGTGAAGACGAAAGAGGATGTTCCGAAGGAAAAGGTATTGGATTGTGTAAAGGTTCTGAAGGAGGTTACTGTCGAAGCGCCGGTTCGGATCGGGGATGTTATAGTAGATGAC
The DNA here is from genome assembly GCA_947564705.1 of uncultured Dorea sp. Classification (GTDB taxonomy): domain Bacteria; phylum Bacillota; class Clostridia; order Lachnospirales; family Lachnospiraceae; genus Sporofaciens. The sequence continues at coordinate 6,146 of CANODD010000001.1, forward strand.
GCGGCGGGGACGGGAGTAAGTATCATAGCGACAAAAGATGTGAGAAGGGCGTAAAAGACGCCTTAAAAGGGAGGATGCCGGGTCACCGCTTTCGCAGTGCCCGGCATGTATTATGAAAAAGTTTATTCGAAAATAGTATGATACTATTGGTCAGTGGTCTGATTTGTTGATCAAATGTTATATTCTGTATGCTTCATTTGATATATTTAGTATAAGATACACCTGTGAAGAAATAATGTAAAAGTAATGAAAGATTTTTAAAGGATAAATGAACAAAATATGAACGTAAGATTTATAAAAGTAATTGTTGGAAAATGTAGGAAAATGTTCTATACTATAAAAAGTGTATCTTATGTAAGGAGGAAAAGAGAGAATGAAGTATATTTCTTTTGCGATCCCGTGTTATAATTCGCAGGATTACATGAGCCGTGCCATTGAGAGTATTCTGACAGGTGGAGAAGAGATAGAGATCATTATCGTAAACGATGGTTCCACAGACCGGACATCGGAGATTGCACATGAATACAGGAAGCAGTATCCGGATATTATCAGGGTGATAGATAAAGAGAACGGCGGGCATGGGGACGCGGTTAACGCAGGGCTTGACAGCGCCAGAGGGAAGTATTTTAAAGTAGTGGACAGTGACGACTGGGTGGATGAAGAGTCCTTACAGAAGATATTAGAACTGCTTAGAAATCTGGAAGAAGAGGACAGCCAGATCGATATGCTGGTGTCTAATTATGTATATGAGAAGGTGGGGGCAAGCCATAAGAAATGCATACATTACCGCAACGCGCTTCCCCAGGATGAGGTTTTCCGCTGGGATGATATGGGGCATTTTCACCTGGACCAGTATATTCTGATGCATTCGGTCATCTACCGTACGAATATGCTTAAGTTAAGCCAGCTTAAGCTTCCGAAGCATACATTCTATGTGGACAATATCTATGTCTATTATCCGCTTCCGCATGTCCGGAAAATCTATTATCTGGATGTGGATTTTTACCGGTATTTTATAGGCAGAGACGATCAGTCTGTGAATGAGAGAAACATGATTGCAAGAGTTGACCAGCAGATATTTGTCACGAAAGAGATGATCGATATGTATGATCTGAGGAAGATTACAAGCAAGAAACTCAGACAGTATATGGTCAATCATCTGGCGATTATGATGACGGTATCGTCAATTCTCCTGATTCGTTCCAAGACCCGTGAGAATCTTGAGAAGAAGCGGGAATTGTGGACTTATCTTAAGAAGCGGGATTTTAAGACGTTCTTAAAGATTCGTTACGGTATCCTGGGGCAGACGATGAATATTCCCGGAAGATCGGGGAGAAAGATATCTTCTCTGGCGTATAGTGTGGCGAGAAGGATCGTGGGATTTAATTAGGGGCTTGCTGTATAATATGTCCGTTATGTCGCATAATAAGAGGAAAACATACTCTTAAGAGTGTGTCAAGAAGAAGGAGAGTGTGACATGGCGGTAGATTTTCAGACAAGTAAGACGAGAGAGAACCTGATGCGGGCATTTGCGGGAGAGAGCCAGGCGAGGAACCGGTACACCATCGCGGCAAACGCGGCGAAGAAGCAGGGCTTGTATTCGATCCAGCAGGTATTTTTATTTACGGCGGATCAGGAACGGGCCCATGCGGAGCGGTTCTATGATCTGCTTAAGAATCTGTCCGGGTCGACGATTGTGATATCCGGAGGGTATCCGGTAGATCATTTCGACAGTGTGCCGGAGCTGCTTGAGAAAGCGAAACACAATGAGATGGAAGAGGCTGACGACGTCTATCAGGCTTTTGGAAACGCGGCGAAAGAAGAAGGTTTTCTGGAGGCGGCGTCAACGTTTTTCCAGATTGCGGAGATTGAAGCGATTCATGGCAGGCGGTTTGGTAAACTGGCAGAGATGCTGAAGCAGGATAAATACTTTGAGTGTGAGAACGGCGGTCAGTGGATGTGTATGAACTGCGGGCATATCCAGTCAGGGAAGATGGTTCCCCAGGTTTGCCCGGTATGCCGGTATGAGAGAGGATATTTTATTTCGGTGGAGATTGCGCCGTATCTCGGGTTTGATTTTGTGAAGAAAATGAATTAATTTATACCGCCGCCCATATTCGATATAGAGGAGCTATCGAATATGGGCGGCGGTATTGCTTGACTATATCGGAATACTATCCTTCATGCAAAGCGCCCCATACCCTATCTGCGGATTCGGATACACGTCAAATCCCGGCAGCGGTCTTGCCCCGCGCCTAAGATACGCTTTGACCTTCTCCCCATACAGATAAGGATCATTCCCCTTCACAATCCCCCATTCCATCATAAGCGCCGCGCTGCCTGTTACAAAGGGCGTTGCAAAGGAAGTTCCTGTAAATTGTGCATAGCCGCCGCCTACAGCCGTGGCGGTCACATGTACCCCTGGGGCCGCAAGGTCCGGTTTTACCAGATTGGTTTCTCTCGTATATCCCCTTCCGGAGAAATCTGCATAGGCAAAGGTCAGCGCGTTGTAGGCGCCCACCGTGATCACCCTGCCTGCAGAGGAGGGAATGGTAAGCGTCGTATGGTCCGTAGGAAATAAGAATCCTGTTCCCTGGTTCAGTACATTTTCACTTGGAAGCCACAACTCATATGATCCGGACACCACTTTACGGGGGTTCAGGATCAGTCTCCACACTCCGCCCATCACATAAGTATCTTTCGGGAGCAGGTCAATATAGATCTCCTGCGCCGTACTATAGGGGCTGGGTTCCCCGTAATATAACAGGATTTCTGTCTGTCCTACCGTGAATCTCTGGGAACCCAGCGTCTCCTGGATAGGGCCGACGGTAACGCCTGCCGGGGTCATTAGGGAGATATCCACGACATCCGTATATTCTTTCCAGATTTGTATGCTGAAAGCGGTCTGGTTGTTCTGTACTGCCAGTTGTATGATTTCCTCTTTTCCCTCCTGCATCTCACCGGACGTATGACCTGCGCTGGAAGCTTCATTTCCGGAACCGATACAGATGCAGCTCTTCCAGATATTCGATATGTCGTCAATGAAGCGTTCCAACAGAGAAGTACCGTCATGCGAACCGTAGGTATTGCCAAAACTGATATTTACGGCCACCGGCATCCGAAGTTCCAGCGCCTTTCTTATCACATAGTCGATCCCTTGCATAAGTTCGGTTGTCCTTGGAAAACCGTCTTGTCTTGGACTTCCAAGCTTTACTACCAGAAGATCACTTTTCGGGGCGACTCCGGCATATCTTCCGTTGCTGTTCCTTCCGTTGCCTGCGGCGATTCCGGCAACGGCCGTACCATGGCCGGAAGTGTCTATGCTTGGGACAAGCTGTCTCCTGTCTGTCAATGTTGTCTTCTTAAGAGCTTCGTTGATCTGTTCCGCCGTGTATTCTGCCCCTGCGGCGTATCCCTGCGGCGGGGTTCTGCCTTCTCCGGGAGCAAGGGACTGGTCCCACAGCGCCAGAATCCGTGTGGTGCCGTCTTCGTTACGGAAATCCGCATTTTCATAGTCTATTCCGGAATCAATGACCGCTACAAGAATATCCAGACCAGACAATGACAGGCGGGCGTCCTGTTGTACGGTATCGATACAGGAGGCCCGTCTCCCGTTTGCGACCTGGAAGAATAATCTTTTTGGTTTTTCTATGTACTCGATTTCCGCAATTTGTGTAAGCTCGCCGATCAGGGATTCCTTAATCGTGATAACGGCGTATTCATTCTGCAATTCTACTGTCCGGGAAGCCAGAGCCCGCACGGATTCAAGGTTTCCGGAATATTTTATGATCAGATCCCATTCATTTTCTTCCCGGTCATATCCGACATCTAATTCCAGTGACTTTGCCCGTTCTTCCGGTGTTGCGTCCAGCGCCAGGTTTAATAAATTCTCAATCTTCTGACTTGCCATAGAATCTCTCCTCTGAAAATATTTTTATATCCCTTGTTGCAGTGTATTTCAGTGAGAGTATGTTCTATTCGTCGTTTTTCATACCTATGCCGGTATATGGAAGAAAATCTCAATGTCGGGCGTTGTAAAAGAAGTTTTCTATGTTATACTGTAATAAGAATTTGTCAGGTCAAAGGCAGGTCAGAGGTTGAGGATAAGGGAGAAGCAGAATGTTAGAATCGAAAGTATTGTTGATAGAAGATGATCCGGCGATAGTAGAGAACTTATCGGCTTATCTGAAAGAAGAGAGATTTGAAGTGACGGCGGTGGACGGGCAGAGCAAGGCTCTTGCGCAGATAGAGGCAGACCGGCCGGATATTATCCTGCTGGATGTGACCCTTGCGCAGGGAAACGGATATAGTACCTGTACGGCGGTCAAGGCGGACTATGATATTCCCATTATATTTCTGACGGCGCTTGGAGATGAGTTCTCCGTGGTTACCGGGCTGGATATGGGGGCGGACGATTATATCAGCAAGCCTTTCCGTCCCCGTGAGCTGGTTTCAAGGATGCGCTCCGTATTAAGGCGGGCAGGGAGGTTTGGCGGCGCGGTGCAGGTGGGCGGCCTGAAGGTAGATATGGAGAAGGGCGCCGTATTTCGGGCGGGGGAAGAGCTGTTCCTTTCTGCCCTGGAGTATCGGCTGTTTCTCGTATTCCTGAACCATCGGGGAAAGATCCTGTCCCGGGGACAGCTATTGGAAGAGATCTGGGATGTCGTGGGGGAGTATGTCAATGACAATACGCTGACCGTGTACATCAAGAGGCTGCGGGATAAGATTGAACTGGATCCTCAGAATCCGGAGATTATTAAGACGGTAAGAGGGATGGGATATCGGATGGAGGCATAGCTTTGAACATATGTAATCGGAGAAATGAAATGGAGGCACGGTATCATGTGGATATTTCGTAACAGAGAATTTACAGGACAGATCATCAGATATGCTGCCGGAACGATAGTGCTTATTGTAGCAGCAAGGATTCTTGGGGGAAGGAACGCTGCTTTTGCGGCGTTCTTTTGCAGTATATTTTGGTGTATACAGCACCTTCTGGAAATGAACAGGAGATATTGTGAGATGCGCAGGCTTGCCGCACAGATCGATGAACTTCTTCACGGAATCGATGTTCCGGAATTCGAACATTTCCGTGAGGGCGACCTGGAGATACTCCGGGATGAGATCAGCAAGATGACTATTCGGTTAAAGGAGCAGGCGGCGCTTCTTAAGAAGGATAAGACGTCTCTTGCGGACGCCCTTGCGGATATCTCTCATCAGGTGCGGACGCCGCTTACGTCTCTGAATATCCTGTTGGAACGGCTTAAGAGCCCGGAACTGGATATTGAGACGAGAAGACGTCTCCTTCGGGAAGCAGAGGGACTGCTTGCAAAGATGGAATGGCTGATGACGGCGCTTCTTAAGATGTCCAAGCTTGAGACCGGAACGATTTCCCTTAAGAAGGAAAGGATTCAGATGCAGGGATTCGTCGCGGAGGCCCTCTCGCCTTTTGAACTTGCCATGGAGATTCACGGCAAGGAATGTCTGATCAGCGGAACAGAGGGAAAGGAATTCACAGGTGACTATGCCTGGACGCTGGAAGCGGTACAGAATGTGATTAAGAACGGACTGGAATATACGCCGGACGGAGGGCGGCTGACGATCTGCTGCGAAGAGAATCCGCTGTATACGGAGCTTCGGATCACGGATTCGGGGTCGGGGATTCCGAAGGCGGATCTTCCTCATCTGTTTGAGAGATTCTACAGGGGAGAGAACGCCGGAAGGGACAGCTTCGGGATCGGGCTTGCGCTGGCGCAGATGATACTGTCTCGGGAGAACGCGGTCATCCGCGCCCAGAACGCGGCAGAAGGCGGCGGACAATTCCAGATACGGTTTTATAAGACGATGGTATAAAGTGACAGAATTGTAATGAAAGAGTCACGGAAGGGTCATATGGGAAGGTTATACTTGTAGATACATCAGGGCGGGATGCTTTTCATCAAAAAGAGGGTTTAATCTATAATAGGCGGCAGAATAGGAACTGACAGAACATTGTGTCCTGAGAGTATGGATCAAGAAGGTGAGGAAAAATGGAAATATTGAAGATCGAGGATCTACGGAAAGTATACGGAGAGGGTGAGAACAGGGTACATGCGCTGGACGGGGTATCATTTTCGGTGAACCGGGGAGAGTTTCTTTCAATCGTCGGCTCCTCCGGCTCAGGCAAATCTACGCTTCTGCATCTGATCGGCGGGGTGGACCGTCCGACTTCCGGCAAGGTGACCGTAGGCGGAACCGACGTCTATGCCCAGAACGAGGAGGAGCTGGCGATCTTCCGCAGGCGGCAGGTAGGGCTGATCTATCAGTTTTATAACCTGATCCCGGTGCTGAACGTGCGGGAGAATATGGCGCTTCCGGTATTGATGGACGGAAGGAAAGTCAACGAGAAGCGAATGGAAGAGCTGTTGGAGCTTTTGAAACTGAAACAAAGAGAAAAGCATCTCCCCAACCAGCTCTCCGGGGGACAGCAGCAGAGAGTTTCGATCGGCAGGGCGCTTTTGAACGCGCCGGCGCTTCTTCTGGCCGACGAGCCTACGGGTAATCTGGACAGCGAGAATAGCCGTGAGATCATGAAGCTTCTGCGATATTCCAACGAGGTCTATCAGCAGACGGTTATCGTGATCACTCATGATGATGACGTGGCGCTTCAGGCCGACAGGATTATCGCCCTGGAGGATGGGCGTATCGTGAAAGACGAGGTGATCCGCAGATGAACATTTTCTCGACGATAACCGCGAAGACGATGAGGGCGAACCGTGTCCGTACGATCGTTACAATCATTGGAGTCATCTTGTCTACGTCTATGATCACGGCAGTCGCAACGTTCGGAACCAGTTTTCAGAGATTCCTGGTAAATCACAGTATTGAAAGAGCCGGGAATTGGCATGTGGCAGTGAGCGGGGTCGAATCAGATCAGGCAAAGGAGCTGACGGAGCATGAAGACGCAGCGAACGCGGCAGGGATAAAGATCCTGGGATATGCATGGTTTGATCCGGTAGTGGAGAGTTCGCCGGAAGTTCCTTACTTATATGTGAGGGCGCTGTCCGAGGAAGCGCTTGACATGCTGCCGGCAGAGATGGCGGAGGGGCGTATGCCAAAGGCGGAGGATGAGATTGCGGTGCCGGCTTTTCTTATGGCAAATGAAGACCCGGACCATCAGACGGAGATCGGAGATACGCTAACATTAGAGCTTGGCGAACGCTCTTACCAGGGAGAACGGCTGGGACAGAGCAATCCGTATATGGGTGAAGAATTCGAAGACGGCGAGACGTTTACTCCTGCAGAGACCAGGACTTTTACGGTGGTAGGAATCTATTCGTTCTGGCCGGACAGATCTTACGGTGCGCCGGCCTATGACGTGCTGGCAGGTCCGACAGAGAAGGATACGGCGTACCAGGATGTATTTATAGAATTAAAGAAACCCCGCAGTGTATATGATTTTGCAGAAGAGAATCTGTCAATGGAAGGTGCGAGCGTTTTGTATAACGACAGCCTTCTGCGGTGGCTCGGGATTGCGGACAACTCGAATCTGACGGTTGTGATGGGAGGGCTTCTGACGATTCTGATCGTTGTAATCATGGCTGGGTCCATCACATTGATCTACAATGCATTTTCCATCTCTCTCAGGGAGCGTACCGTGCAGTTCGGGCTTCTTTCTTCCATCGGCGCGACGAAGAAACAGCTCCGAAGCGCCATGCGGTATGAAGCGTTCTTTGTGAGCGCGGTGGGTATTCCGCTTGGGATTCTGGCCGGGGTCGGCGGTATCGGTGTGACGCTTCACTTTATCGGCAGCGGACTGACACGCTGGATTCACGGGACGGAGATGGGTATTCCGCTGTATGTGCCGGTTTGGGCCGCGGCGGCGGCAGCAGTTATCGCATTCGCGACGATCATGCTCTCGGTGTGGATTCCGTCAAGAAGGATACGGAAGATCACCCCTATGGAGGCGATCCGTTCCAGCGCAGATATCCGGGTGAGGCCGGGCGAAGTTAAGTCGGGGAAATGGGTGTCTGCAGTCTTCGGACTGGAAGGAATGATGGCTTCGAAGAACTATAAACGGGACCGGCGGAAGTACCGGGCGACGGTGATCTCGCTTACGATGAGCATCGGACTGTTTACGGCGGCAGGTTTATTTAACATGTACCTGCTGAAGACCGGGGCGTTCGTCCTGGAGGTACCGGATATAGACCTGCAATACGAAATCTACAGCGACGAGGAGCAGCATGAAGAGGAAGCGGAAGCAATCTTTGACCGCACAGAAGGGATTCACTCTATAACAAAGCATTATCATGGGTCTCTATTCTTCAAGGCGCCGAAGGAGTGGAATGAGAGGGAATTCCTGAATGTCTATATGCAGGAATTTGCAGAAGAGGATGAAGCAGATACACAGGCCTGGCTGGACGCGACGATGGTTGTATTAAATGACAAGGATTTTGAGCGCTTCGCGAAGGAGCAGAAAGCAGACGTATCAGACTATCAGGACAGCGATCATGTCAGGGTATTGTACCTGAATATGGCAAAGCAGTTTAACCCGGAGACGGAGCGCTATGAGAAGAAAGATATCTTCCCTGAAGGGACGGAGGGGATGTATCAGGCAGGATATCTCCGATATAATGAAGAAAACGACTATGCTTATATAGAGACGGCGATGGAGATCGAACTGTCAGACGCGGTGAAGGATGTGCCGGATTCTTTTGAAGAATACACGAGCCGCGGTGTGGTGGTATTCCTCCCGGAGAGTATGTATCATAGGTTCAGGGCAGATTTTCCGGAAGAGAATCTGAATGCCGTATACGGGATCCAATGTGAGAATCCGACAGAGACATACCAGGATCTGGAGAAAGAATTTGAAGAGCAGGAGCTCTTGGACAGCGGATTCCTGGTGAATAATCGGGAAGAGTATGAGACAGACCGGAATACGATCATAGCGGTTAAAGTTCTGACATATGGCTTTGTGGTACTGATCTCCCTGATCGCAGCGGCCAACGTATACCACACAATCTCCACGAATCTGATGCTTAGACGTAAGGAATTCGCTATGCTAAGATCGATGGGAATGTCTCCGAAGGGTTTTTGCAGAATGATGAATTACGAGTGCCTGATTTATGGTATCCGGTCGATGGTTTATGGCCTTGTGATTACGATATTAACCAGTACGGCGCTTAACAAAAGCCTTGGGGCGGGAGCCGACGTGGAGTTCCTGATGCCATGGGGGTATATTATTACAGCCGTGGCCGGGGTATTCGCAGTCGTATTCCTGACCATGCTGTATACGATGCGTGTAATCGGGAAGAATAATATCGTGGAGGAATTGAAGATGAATGAAGTGTGATCATTTCAGTACATTGGAATGACCGTTCGGTACAAATCTCTTGAAATCTTATGAAGGAAGAATAGAATATTATTATAGCGTTTGACGCATAAGTTTAATAAGATTAGGAGGGAGATTATGGGACCGGTTTCAGGAGTGAATGAAAGGCAGGCAGATCCATATCTGCAATGGAGCAGACAAATAGAAAAGAACGCGTCCGGGGCAGGAATGAAAAGAGCAGAAGAGAAGACGCAGGATTCTCAGGATGTAAAGGAAAAAGAAAATAATCTGGCGGAAGGTGCAATGAATGTTCCGGCGCGGCGTACGAGGGACGAATATATTCCGGAGACGAAAGGGGATGCAGATTCAAAGCGCGTAAAGAATGAGAAATCAGAGAAATCAGAGATGTGGAGGTGCAGTACCGATAAGGTCGACCGTGAGATCGAGAAACTTAAGAAACAGAAAGCAGAGCTGGAAGGTAAGCTGAGTATGGAAAAGGATGAGAGGAAGATTCAGGAATTAGAAAGACAGCTTAGTCAGGTAGAAAGAGAGTTAAGCCAGAAAGATAACGACACATATCGGAAGCAGCATATGGAGATGACGAAGCTGTAGGACTTTAGAATCTGCCGTCGGATAAGCGGTACAATATAAAAGAATAAAGCACACTTTGTTCGGTAGAAGAATATGGAATAAAGTGTGCTTTTTTTATTGGAAAAATTCCAACCGCACAGTTGGAATTTTTTTCACACAATCACCATACTTTTCTGTTATACTATATACAAAGACTGACGGGACGGAGGCTTAAGGTAATGGACAGGATTAAGATATTAGTGGTGGATGATGAGAGCAGGATGCGCAAACTGGTCCGGGACTTCCTGGAACGGGAGGGCTTTTGGGTACTGGAAGCAGGAGACGGGCTGGAAGCGATGGACTTATTCTATCAGGATAAAGAGATAGCGCTTATGATTCTGGATGTGATGATGCCGAAGATGGACGGATGGCAGGTGTGCAGGGAGGTACGTCAGACGTCCGGGATACCGATTATTATGCTGACGGCGCGCTCGGAAGAGAGGGACGAGCTGCAGGGGTTTGAACTGGGAGTAGATGAATATATCTCTAAGCCCTTCAGCCCGAAGATCTTAGTGGCGAGGGTCACGGCCATTCTGAGGCGTTCCCACGCGCTGGATGCCGGACAGACGGTTGACGCCGGAGGAATCAGTATCGATAAGGCGGCGCATCAGGTGAAGATAGACGGTAAGGAGATAGAACTCAGCTATAAAGAATTCGAGCTTTTATCGTATTTTATCGAGAACCAGGGGATCGCGCTGTCCAGGGAGAAGATTCTGAACAATGTGTGGAATTATGATTATTTTGGAGATGCCCGGACGATTGATACACACGTGAAGAAATTGCGGAGCAAGCTGGGAGAGAAGGGCAATTATATCAGGACAATCTGGGGAATGGGTTATAAGTTTGAGGTGGAATAAGATGAGACGTTCGGTCAAACGGCAGATGATTACGGTGTTCCTGGGGCTTCTTGTGTCTCTTATAGCAGTGCTTTTTATCATCAATGTCCGGTTTCTGGAACCATATTATATCGGGAATAAGAAGACACAGTTTATTGAGATGTATCATATGCTGAACCAGGCAGTTGAGAAAGGATCGCTGGACAATACGGATAAATCGGGAGAACTGATCTTTCTGGCGGAGAAGAGTAATATCTCGTTCCTGGTACAGGATAGTTCCGGCGTGTTCTACACGAATGTGCATGACCAGGAGCAGTTAAAGAATCAACTCCTGGGATACCGGCTGAATCAGGCGCAGAAGACAGGAAAAGTGCTGGAAAGTACGGATCATTATCAGATTACCCAGTCCTGGAGTCCGTGGAATCAGACGGATTATGTGGAAATGTGGGGAAGTCTTGACGACGGAAGCCAGTTTCTGCTTCGAAGTCCCCTGGAGGGTATCAAGGAGAGCGCGAAGATCTCGAACCGTTTTCTGCTTTCTATCGGAAGCGTGCTGATTCTGGTAGGAATCATATCGGTCTGGTTCTTTTCAAAGCGCCTTACAGATCCGATTCTGGAGCTCGCTCTTTTGTCGGACCGGATGGCGGATTTGGATTTTGAGGCAAAGTATACCAGCGGCGGATGTGATGAGATCGGGGAGTTGGGGGCGAATTTTAACCGGATGTCGGAGAAGCTTGAGAGTACGATCTGTGAATTGAAATGCGCGAATAACAGGCTGAAAGAGGATATCGAACAAAAAGAGAAGCTGGAAAAGATGCGCAATGAATTCCTGGGAAATGTTTCGCATGAACTTAAGACTCCCATCGCACTGATTCAGGGGTATGCGGAAGGGCTGAAAGAAGGGGTGAACGACGATCCCAGGGACCGGGAGTTCTACTGTGACGTCATTATGGACGAAGCGGCGAAGATGAATCAGATGGTAAGGAATCTGCTGACGCTGAACCAGTTGGAGTTTGGAGATGAAGACATTGTATTCGAACGGTTTGATCTGACGGAACTTATCAGAGGGATTCTGCAGAGCATGGAGATCCTTGCGGAACAGGAGGGGATCCGGGTGATCTTCCGCCAGGAACAGAGGGTCTACGTGTGGGCGGACGAGTTCAAGGTGGAGCAGGTGGTCCGCAACTACGTAAGCAACGCGTTCCACCATGTAGATAAAGAGAAAGTAGTGGAAGTAAGGATACGGACGGAAGAGAACAAGGCAAGAGTGACGGTGTTCAATACAGGCGCGCCGATTGCAGAAGAAGACGTCGGGCATATCTGGGAAAAATTCTATAAAGCGGACAAGGCTCATACCCGTGAGTACGGCGGGAATGGGATCGGATTGTCCATCGTGAAAGCCATTATGGAATCTTTCCATCAGAAGTATGGAGTGAATAATTACGACAACGGTGTTGAATTCTGGTTTGAACTTGATGTACAATGAGCTGGTACAGATCTGTGCAATTCACGGTTAATTATGCAACGCTGTATCAGGAGAAGAGGAGGGGCTGCAAAAGTGATAGCGATACTTGACTATGATGCCGGTAATATAAAGAGTGTGGAGAAAGCTATGCTGCTGCTGGGGCAGGATGTGACGGTTACGCGAAAGAGAGAGACGATTCTTAAGGCGGATAAGGTGATACTTCCCGGCGTCGGGGCGTTTGGAGATGCCATGGGAAAGATCCGCCAGTACGGGCTCTATGAGGTGATTCATGAAGTGGTTGAACAGGGGACGCCGTTTCTTGGGATCTGCCTGGGGCTGCAGCTTTTATTTGAGCGGAGCGAAGAGTCGCCGGGAGAGGAAGGACTTGGAATCTTGAAGGGAGAGATCCTGCGGATTCCTGATACGCCGGGGCTTAAAATTCCGCATATGGGATGGAATTCTCTGGAATTCAGGAATAACGGAAGGTTGTTTGCGGGCCTGCCGCAGGAGTCATACGTGTATTTTGTGCATTCTTATTATCTGAAGGCTGCGGACGAGGGGATTGTGACGGCGGTTACAGAATATGGTACGCAGATTCATGCCTCTGTGGAGCAAGATAATATCTTTGCGTGTCAGTTCCACCCGGAAAAGAGCAGTGATGTGGGTATTCGGATACTTCAGAATTTTATATCCATATAGTGTGAGTATGGAATGAGGAAGACATAGTTATTTGGCTTAGATGTACTGTGAGTATGGAATGAGGAAGACATAGTTATTTGGTTTAGATGTACTTTTATATAGAAGGGACTGAGAGAAAGAATGCATACAAAGAGGATTATACCATGTCTGGATGTGAACCGGGGACGGGTTGTTAAAGGGGTGAATTTTGTAGATCTTAAGGATGCTGGAGATCCGGTGGAGATCGGACGGGCATATGATAAAGCCGGAGCGGATGAGCTGGTATTCCTGGATATCACGGCTTCTTCCGACGCGAGAGGAACGGTTGTGGATATGGTCCGTAAGGTGGCGGAGACCGTATTCATTCCGTTTACGGTAGGCGGAGGTATCCGGACGGTTGAGGATTTTAAGATACTGTTAAGAGAAGGGGCGGATAAGATCTCGATTAATTCTTCGGCGATCAATACTCCCGGATTGATCAGCGACGCGGCGGATAAGTTCGGCAGCCAGTGCGTGGTGGTGGCGATCGACGCGAAGCGCAGGGCTGACGGAGGCGGATGGAATATCTACAAGAACGGAGGAAGGATCGACGTAGGTATCGATGCGCTGGAATGGGCGCAGAAAGTAGAGAAGCTTGGCGCGGGGGAGATTCTTCTTACGAGTATGGACTGCGACGGTACGAAGGCGGGATATGATCTTGAGCTTACACGGGCCGTGGCGGATGCGGTGTCGATTCCGGTTATAGCGTCGGGCGGAGCGGGAACGCTCGGGCATTTCTACGAAGCATTGACGGAGGGCGGAGCGGACGCGGCTTTGGCGGCATCCCTCTTCCACTATAAAGAGCTTACGATCAAAGAAGTGAAGGAATATCTCCGGGAGAGAAGGGTTCCGGTCCGGCTGAGTATCTGATGATGGAAGAGAGAGTGAAAGTATTAAACAGAGATGTGATCAAATATTTTGCGATGTTCACCATGCTTCTGAATCATATTGCGAATGTGTTCCTGGCGCCGGGGACAGCGCTTTATGATATATTCTTGAATCTGGGATATTTTACGGCGGTTACGATGTGTTACTTTCTGGTAGAGGGATACGGTTATACCAGGTCCAAAGAAAAATATGCGCGGCGGCTGCTTATATTTGCGGTGATTTCACAGGCTCCATACAGCATGGCGTTTGCAGAAGAGGGCTTTATGGAATTTAGAGGATTTAATATGATCGCAACGTTATTCTTGTGTTATCTGATGATTCTGGCGTTAGACGAGATAAAAAAACCTTCTTTGCGAGGGGGGATCGTCACGGGAATTATGATACTGTCCATATTCTGTGACTGGGCGGTACTGGCTCCCGTATTTACCTTATTATTTGTCCGGGCGCAGGACGTGTGGGAAGAGAAAAGAAACGCATATATAAAAGCGGCGATACTGTTTGGAATTGTTACTTTTCTGGGAGGCATGGGAAGGATGCCGGCAGGAAGGAACCTGTTTCAGGCATTTGCAGGTATGTCGGGAATCGCTCTGTCGGGAGTGGTAATTCTTGGTTTTTATAATGGCAGACAGATGAGGCGCGGGAGGATATTTTCCAAATGGTTTTTCTATGTGTTCTACCCGCTGCATCTGCTGGTGATAGGTATCATAAGAGTGACGGCATAGAGGCTGTACAGTGCCGGCTGTCCAAACAGCATATTCAATGAAGCAGTAAGGCAGTTAAGTTATACCGGAAAGGAGGGGGCGGGATGAATGGATTTGGTTTCGGCGGACCAGTCATGAATTACTTACGGGAACTTAACCTGATCTCGATTCTGTTCAGGATCTTTCTGTCTGTTCTGATCGGCGGGTTCCTGGGGATGGAGCGCGGGAAGAAGAACCGTCCGGCGGGGCTTCGGACCTACATACTGGTGTGTCTTGGATCGGCGCTGGTGATGATGACGAATCAGTACGTGTATCTGATTTATCAGACAGGCGATCCGACGCGTCTGGGAGCGCAGGTAATCAGCGGAGTCGGTTTCCTCGGGGCAGGGACGATCATACTGACCGGAAGGAATAAGATCATGGGGATTACTACGGCGGCGGGGCTGTGGACAGCGGCCTGCAGCGGTCTGGCCATCGGGGTCGGTTTCTACGAAGGCGCGGTATTGGGCGGTATCGTGATCGCGTTTACCGTATCCGGCATGTTAAAATTCGATATCTGGCTGCGAAAGAAGTCGAAGTATTTGGAGCTGTATATTGAATATAATGCGGAGAAGGGAGCGTTCAGCAGTTTTTTACAATACGCCAGGGAGCATCAGTTTGATGTCAAAAATATCCAGATCAGCAAAGGCTACATGTGGCAGAACTCGGAGGGAATGCAGCGGACCCTCAGTTATATAGTGACGGTTTCCAGCCAGGTTCACCGCACGCATTCGGAGATGATCGAGGTGCTGGCGCATGAGAAGGGAGTCCAGTTCATCGAAGAATTATAGTTTCCAACTTTTCCTTGACCATGCTGTATACTGCATGATAGAGTAAAGGAAGTACAACAGTACAGCCTTACCATTCTACGAAATGAATGCGGTACTGTACTGACAGGATTAGGAGGAAATGAAAGATGAAAAAAAGTAACCCGGCAGCATTGGCGCCTATCGGCGTGTTTCTGGTCTTGTACCTGGGACTGGGAGTTTTATTCGAGTATGTATTGAAGATTCCTATGGGATTCTACAATATTCCGATCGTAGTCGCTTTTCTTGCGGCGATTCTGGTGGCGTGTATTCAGAACAGGGAGGTAAGTTTTGACGGCAAATTGGCGATTATGGCCCAGGGGATGGCGGATAAGAATATCGTAACCATGCTGCTGATCTTTCTTACGGCCGGAGTTTTTGTAGGGGTTGTCGGCAGAAGCAGCGCGGAGAGTGTCGCTTATTTTATGCTTTCGTTGATACCGGCAAGGTTCTCGGTGGCGGTGCTTTTTGTGGTCGCCTGTTTTGTGTCTACCGCGATGGGGACTTCGGTGGGGACGATTACATTGATTACTCCGATTGCAGTGACGGTGGCGGAGGCGTCGGGGTTCAGCCTTCCGCTTTGTATCGGTTCGGTTATGGGCGGGGCGATGTTCGGCGATAACCTGTCTTTTATCTCTGATACGACGATCGCGGCATGTAACGGACAGGGATGTGCCATGAAGGATAAGTTTCGGGAGAATTTCGGGATTGCGCTGCCGGCAGCGCTTGTCACGCTGGTATTGATTCTTGTGCTGTCCCTCCGCATGGATCTGAGCGGAGCAGTGGCGCAGGATTACAATCTGATTCAGATCATACCTTATGTGCTTGTATTGATCGGAGGAATTGTAGGGATTAATGTATTTGTGGTTCTGCTGGTGGGTATTGCGTCCGGCTCGGTGATCATGCTTGTTACGGGTCAGACGGCTCCGACGGATCTGCTTGCCAATATGGGCTCCGGTGTATCTGGAATGTTTGAGACTTGTATGGTGGCGGTCCTGGTAGCGGCGATGTGCGCCCTGATTCGGGAATACGGCGGATTTGAGGCGTTGCTGTCGGCGATTCGGCGTGTATTCAAGGGAAATAAGGGCGGACAGTTAGGAATGGGACTTCTTGTCTGTGCCATGGACGTCGCGACGGCGAATAATACGGTGGCGATCGTGATGGCGAATCCGATCGCGGGCGAGATGGCGCAGGAGTATGGGATTACGCCGAAGAAAGCTGCTTCTTTGCTGGATACGTTTTCCTGTATTTCACAGGGGGCGATTCCTTATGGAGCGCAGATGCTGGTGGCGATCTCGGCGGCAAGCGAGATGGGATTTGAGATCACGGCGTTTGATATCCTTCCGAATCTGTTCTATCCCGGATTGCTGCTGATCAGTTCACTTGTCTTTATTTTCTTTATTCCCGCGAAGCAACGAGCCAGATAGTCAGGCAGTGTACAAAAAAGATAAGAATGAGGTGTGAAAGATATGGCGGCAATTAATAATGACTGGTTGGAAGCGTTGAGAGAGGAGTTCCGTAAGCCATACTACAGGCAGTTGTTTGAGACTGTGAATCAGGAGTATAAGACAAGAAAGATATTTCCGCCTGTGGATGATATATTCAATGCGTTTCATCTGACTCCGTTACATAAAGTCAAAGTAGTGATTCTGGGGCAAGATCCGTACCATAATGACGGACAGGCACACGGACTGTGTTTTTCCGTGAAGAAGGGCGTGGAGGTTCCGCCGTCCCTTGTCAATATCTATCAGGAACTGCATGATGATCTGGGGTGCCGGATACCGGATCACGGATGCCTGACAAAATGGGCTAAGCAGGGTGTCCTGATGCTGAATACGGTGCTTACGGTGCGGGCGCATCAGGCGAACTCCCATCGGGGAATCGGCTGGGAAGAATTTACGGATGCAGCGATCATGGCATGCAACGGGCAGGACCGTCCCATCGTATTTATTCTGTGGGGAACTCCGGCGCAGCGGAAAGCAAGGATGCTGACGAATCCGAAACACCTGATTCTGAAGGCGCCTCATCCCAGCCCGTTATCGGCCTACAGAGGATTCTTTGGAAGTAAGCCCTTCAGCCAGACGAACGCGTTCCTGACGGGACAGGGATTGGAGCCGATAGACTGGCAGATTGAGTAAAACGGAGGATTGTTATGGGGAAACAGTATGATCTTATAATTATTGGCGCCGGTCCGGGGGGATACGTGGCGGCGAAAAAAGCGGCAAAGTTAGGTATGTCGGTTGTCATCGTTGATAAGGGAGATGTGGGGGGCACATGTATCAACCGGGGGTGTATCCCGACTAAAGCCCTCATCTATACGGCGTCGCTTTATCGGGATATGAAAGAGTGCGGGAAATTCGGATTGTTTGCCAAAGAGGTAGGATTCGACCTGCAGAAGATCTTTGAATATAAGGATCTGTCTGCGGCAAGAATGCGGGAAGACCTGGAACGGGAATTTGATGAGCTTGGAATAACGTTTGTCCGGGGGATGGCGGCGATCCAGAGCGACAGGCAGGTGCGGGTGGCAAAGGACGGCGGCGAGACGGTATATCTTGCAGGAAGATATATCCTGATTGCGACCGGGGCAAAGGCCCGGACGGTAGATATTCCGGGAATGGATCTCCCGGGAGTCATGACCAGCGAGGAATTGCTGACGTCGAACAAGAGCGGATACAGAAGCCTTCTGATTCTTGGCGGAGGCGTAATCGGTATTGAATTGGCGACGGTGTTCAACGCCCTTGGCGGGAAAGTGACGATTGTCGAGGTGTCAGACCGGCTGCTTCCGAATATGGACAGAGAATTTTCGGATGCATTGGAAGAGATTCTCACGAATCGGGGAATTGAGATACATAAAGAAAGTATATTGGAGGAGATCACGAAAAAGGACTGCGGTTTACGCTGCCGCTATGTATGCCATGGAAAGAACCAGAAGACGGATGTGGACGCAGTGCTGGTATCTGTTGGAAGGACGGCGAATACGGAAGGCTTATTTGACCCGGACGTACCGATCCGGACAGAACGGGGAAGAATCGTGGTGGATGATTTCTTTGCTACAAATATTCCCGGGATATATGCGGTGGGCGACGTGGTAGGACAGGTTCAGTTGGCCCATGTTGCTTCTGCCCAGGCCACTTATGTGGTGGAGAGGATGAACGATGTACCGGCGTCCGTAATTGTTGAGATGGTGCCGAGCTGTCTGTTTGTGCCGATTTCTATCGTACCCAGTTGTCTGTATACGGATCCGGAGATCGCGTCGGTGGGGCTTACGGAAGAAGAGGCGCGGAGGAAAGGAGTGCCGGTTCGGTGCGGCCGATATGTGATGGATGGGAATGGACAGTCGATCATTTCGAAGGAAGAGCGCGGAGTGATCAAGATCTTATTTGCGGCGGACAGCGACGTGATTCTGGGCGCGCAGCTTTTGTGTTCCCGGGCAACGGATATGATCGGAGAGCTGGCGACGGCGATTGCCAATGGTTTGACTTCTGCACAGTTGATGTATGCGATGCGGGCTCATCCGACTTACAATGAGGCGATCTCCTGCGCGGTTGAGAACAGCCGGTAGGAAAGATGTTTGATGCATTTATGCATTGCAGGATATAAGGAAACATGATAATATGGAAGACAGGAACAACCGTGTTACAGGGTGGATTGACCTCTATTCTTGATAGAATGGAGGTGATGTCTATGAAAAATCATTTTGATTTTAAGGATTTAATGACTTTTGGTCTATTCCTTCTGGCATTGCTTACATTTGTTTTTTCATATTGTAAGTAAGGTTACATAGAAAAACCACCCTCATAACTTTGACCGAGTTCTGGGTGGATTTTCTATCTCATTTTTGGTCAACCCACCTTGTGGGCGGTTGTTCCTATATGTTTATATTATAGAATAGATTAACAGAAATATCAATCAAAAAGTTTTAAAGGATATTAAGTTATGGAAAAGATTACATATGAGTGGATTCGCTCTCACCGTAAGACAAGCGTGATCCAGATTAAGGAAGACGGAAAAGTAATCGTGCGTACCCCATATTCCGTATCCCGGAAGCAGACGGAGCGGTTTGTAGAAGAGAGGGCGGACTGGATCCAAAAAAATCAGGAAAAACTCAGGGAAGCAAGCAGGCAGAAGACGATGATTACGGAGGAGATGCGTAGAGACGGCGTGGAGAAAGCGCTGAAGTTCATTCCGGAACGTGTTGAGTATTATGCAGGGCTTATGGGGGTTTCTTACGGAAGAATCACCATCCGGGAGCAGAAGACGAGATGGGGAAGCTGCAGCTGCAAGGGCAATCTGAATTTTAACTGGAAGCTTATGTTAATGCCCCCTGAGATTCTGGATTATGTGGTAGTACATGAATTGGCCCACAGAAAAGAGATGAACCATTCCAGAGATTTCTGGAAGATTGTGGAGCAGGTGCTGCCGGATTATCAGGAGCGCCGGAAGTGTCTGCGTGAGTTGGCATAAACGCAGAATCAAAGATGATGAAAAGAAAGGCAGGCAGGAATTACGTGGAGAAACCATATTTTCCGTTATTTGTAGATCTTTCAGAGAAAAATATCCTGGTAGCAGGCGGCGGAACCATTGCGACAAGAAGGGTAGATACGCTTCTGGAATTCGCAGGCCGTATTACGGTGGTTGCGCCGAAAGCGACCGGCAGGATCATGCAGTTAAGCCGGGAGGATAAGATCTGCTGGATCAGGGATATATACCGAAGGGAAATGATAGACGGGGCGGATATTGTACTCGCGGCGACGGACGACCACGAGTGTAACAATCAAATTGCGGCGGACTGCAGGGCGCAGGGGATTTTGGTAAACACATGTCATCGAAAAGACATGTGTGATTTTTATTTTCCGGGGATCATCCGCCGGGAGAATCTGGTAATGGGTTTCTCCTCCGGCGGGCAGGATCACCGGAGAATCAAAGAAATCCGGGAGAAAGTAGAAAAAATATTAGATCAAGATTGATCGTGAATTATCAAACGAAGATGTCAGAAAATTAACGCAATTTGGCGTCGGATTTTGTAGATTTTTGAAAATTATTATGTTAGAATGAAACTTAATGGATATGTTTTTTAACGTTACCAAAATACAAAAATCAAGGGAGGTAGAACAAGAATGCTTTCTAAAAAACCTACGGTTCAGTTCAACGGAACAAAAGAACAGGAGAAAGAACTGTTGGAGATGATCCATGAATTGAAAGAAGAGAAAGGCGCTCTGATGCCGATTATGCAGAGAGCCCAGGATATCTACGGATATCTGCCCTATGAAGTCCAGAAGATCATTTCCGATGAGACGGGGATACCATTGGAGAAGATTTATGGAGTCGCGACATTCTATTCTCAGTTCAACTTAAGTCCGAAGGGACGTTACCGTATCTCAGTCTGTCTTGGAACGGCCTGTTATGTTAAGGGTTCCGGAGATATCTACAACAAGCTGATGGAAAAATTGGGGATCGTCGGCGGAGAGTGTACTCCGGACGGAAAATTTTCTCTGGATGCCTGCCGGTGCGTCGGCGCCTGCGGACTTGCGCCGGTCATGATGATCAACGACGAGGTATACGGCCGGCTGACAGTGGACGACATCGACGACATTCTGGCCAAATATGAATAAGAAAGGGAGGTATAAAGATAGAATGAAATCTCTGGAAGAATTAAAAGCGATAAGAGAAAAGAATCAAGGGGAGATCAACCTCCGTTCCGGACACGACATGGCAGGATCCAAATACCGTCTGCATGTTCTGGTATGCGGCGGAACCGGATGTACTTCCTCCGGCAGCCAGAAGATCCGTGAAAGACTGGTAGAAGAGATTAAGAAAAACGGGCTGGAGGAAGAGGTCGCGGTAATAAAGACCGGTTGTTTTGGCCTGTGTGCGTTAGGCCCGATTATGATCGTATATCCGGAAGGCGCCTTTTACGCGATGGTGAAGGAAGAGGACATCCCGGAGATCGTGTCTGAGCATTTATTAAAAGGAAATGTGGTAGAGCGTCTGCTGTATGATGAGACGGTGAAGGGGAATAACGAGATACTGCCGCTGCAGGAGACACAGTTCTACAAGAAGCAGCACAGGGTTGCGCTGCGTAACTGCGGCGCCATCAATCCTGAGAATATCGAAGAATATATCGGAACACGCGGCTATGAAGCCCTGGGTACGGTTCTGACGACGAAGAAGCCTGAAGAGGTGATCCAGATTATCCTGGACAGCGGTCTTCGCGGACGCGGAGGTGCAGGATTCCCAACCGGACTTAAATGGAAATTCGCGGCGGCGAACCAGGCGGATCAGAAGTATGTGTGCTGTAACGCCGACGAAGGCGACCCGGGAGCATTCATGGACCGTTCCGTACTGGAAGGCGATCCCCACGTAGTGTTAGAGGCTATGGCGATCGCAGGATATGCCATCGGGGCGTCACAGGGATATATTTATGTCCGTGCAGAGTATCCCATCGCGGTAGACAGACTGAATATCGCGATCAAGCAGGCAAGGGAGTACGGTCTCCTTGGCGAGGATATCTTCGGTACGGGATTCAAATTTGACATTGAGCTTCGTCTGGGCGCGGGCGCGTTCGTATGCGGTGAAGAGACTGCGCTTATGACGTCGATCGAAGGACACAGAGGAGAACCTCGTCCGCGTCCGCCGTTCCCGGCTTTGAAGGGGTTATTCCAGAAGCCGACGATACTGAATAACGTAGAGACGCTGGCGAATATTCCGCAGATCATCCTGAACGGCGCCGACTGGTTCGCAGGTATGGGAACCGAGAAGTCCAAGGGTACGAAGGTATTCGCTCTCGGCGGTAAGGTTAAGAATACGGGTCTTGTGGAGATCCCGATGGGAACAACCCTCCGGGAGATCGTAGAGGAGATCGGCGGAGGCATCCCGAACGGCAAGAAGTTCAAGGCGGCGCAGACCGGCGGTCCGTCCGGCGGATGTATTCCGGCAGAACAGTTTGATGTTCCTATCGACTATGACAATCTGATCGCCATCGGTTCCATGATGGGTTCCGGCGGACTGATCGTTATGGACGAGGATACGTGTATGGTAGATATCGCGAAATTCTTCCTGGAATTTACGGTAGACGAATCCTGCGGAAAATGTACACCGTGCCGTATCGGAACCAGGCGTATGCTGGAGATTCTGGAGAAGATTACCAACGGTCAGGGGACGATGGAAGACCTGGATAAGCTTCAGGACCTGGCGGCACACTTGAAGTCAAATTCTCTGTGCGCCCTGGGACAGACCGCCCCGAACCCGGTACTTTCCACCTTACGTTACTTTAAGGATGAATACATAGCGCATATCGTAGATAAGAAATGTCCGGCAGGCGTATGTAAGGCGCTTCTTTCCTACAAGATTGACGCAGATAAATGTAAAGGCTGTACGTTATGTGCAAGGACTTGTCCGAACGACGCGATCACAGGTTCTGTCAGAGAGCCGCATGTGATCAATCAGGATAAGTGCGTGAAATGCGGCGCTTGTATGGAAAAATGTCGTTTCGGCGCGATCTATAAAGAGTAATGGAGGATGGAGAATATGGAAAATATTAATCTTAAAATCAATGGTCTTGACGTATCCGCTCCTGCAGGCTCTACAATTCTTGAAGCGGCGCATCTTGCAGGAATCAGGATACCGACGCTGTGTTATCTGAAGGAAATCAACGAGATCGGCGCATGCCGTATGTGTATCGTTGAGGTGAAGGGAGCCAGGAATCTGGTGGCTGCCTGTGTACATCCGGTCAATGAGGGGATGGAAGTATACACGAATACCCCGAAACTGATCGCGTCCAGGAAGAAGACGCTGCAGCTTCTGCTTTCCAATCATGATAAGAAGTGTCTGTCATGTGTTAGAAGCGGAAACTGTGAACTGCAGCAGTTATGCCATGAGTATGGCGTGGAGGATGAGGATTTCTATGAGGGCGAGATGAATCATTATGAACTGGATGATTCCGCGGCTCATATGATCCGTGATAATAATAAATGTATCTTATGCCGCCGCTGTGTCGCCGTATGTGAGAAGACACAGGGAATCGGCGTGATCGGGCCGAATAACAGGGGATTTGCCACAATGATCGGCTCCGCGTTCCATATGGGATTAGGAGAGACAAGCTGCGTATCCTGCGGTCAGTGTATCGCTGTCTGTCCTACCGGCGCGCTGTATGAGAAGGATTATACGAACCAGATTATCGAGGCAATCGCAGATCCGGAGAAATACGTGGTTGTACAGACCGCTCCGTCTGTCCGTGCAGGTCTGGGAGAGGAATTCGGCTATCCTATGGGAACAGATGTAGAGGGCAAGATGGCGGCAGCCCTGAGAAGACTCGGCTTTGACAAGGTCTTCGATACGGACTGGGCGGCAGACCTTACTATTATGGAAGAAGCGAACGAATTATTGGATCGGATCAAGAACGGCGGCGTACTTCCGATGATTACCTCCTGTTCACCGGGATGGATCAAGTACTGCGAGCACTACTTCCCGGATATGACAGAGAATCTGTCGACATGCAAATCTCCGCAGCAGATGTTCGGCGCGATGCTGAAGACATATTTTGCAGAGAAGGAGGGCATCGATCCAAAGAATATCGTATCTGTCAGTGTAATGCCCTGTACGGCGAAGAAGTTTGAGATCGGAAGAGACGACCAGAGCGCGGCGGGTGTTCCGGATGTAGACATCGCGATTACCACCAGGGAACTTGCAAGACTCATTAAGCGCTGCGGTATCGAATTTACGAAGCTTCCAGATGAAGGCTTTGATAACCCGATGGGCGAGTCCACCGGCGCAGGCGTCATCTTCGGAGCTACCGGCGGTGTTATGGAGGCGGCTCTTCGTACGGCGGTGGAGACTCTGACAGGCGAGGAACTTGCGAATCTGGAATTCACAGACGTGCGCGGGACGCAGGGGATTAAAGAGGCTTCTTACAATGTGGCAGGCATGGATGTGAAGGTTGCGGTTGCTTCAGGACTCGGCAATGCAAGAGAACTGCTTAACAAAGTAAAGGCAGGCGAGGCGGATTATCATTTCATCGAGATCATGGGATGTCCGGGCGGATGTGTCAATGGCGGCGGCCAGCCCCAGGTATCAGGCGATGTCCGCAACTTCACGGATGTCCGCGGTATCCGTGCGGGCGTGCTGTACCGCAATGACGCGGAGAAGACAATCCGTAAGTCACATGAGAATCCGGAGATCAAGAAGCTCTATGAAGAGTATCTTGGAGCGCCGGGAAGCCATAAGGCACATGAGACGTTACATACCAGCTATGTGAAGAGAACAGTGAATTAAATAGAATGGTTGTTGGGAACAGCGCCCTGCTTCATCTGAAGCGGAGGCGCTGTTTTTTAAGGCGCTGTTTTTTATGAAAAATAGGTTGAGCAGGCATTTGTGTTTTGCTATAATAGGAGGAGTGAAAATAAAGGGGAAAGCAGATAAATACATTACAGGATAAGGAGGACGAAGACAAGATGCGGGTAATTGATTTTAAAGACGCAAGCTGCAGGCACTGTTATAAGTGCGTGCGCAATTGCGAGGTAAAAGCGATCTCGGTGGAGAATGAGCAGGCGCATATCATGAAGGACCACTGTATTAACTGCGGGCACTGTCTGGAGGTTTGTCCGCAGAATGCGAAGACGTTCGCAAGCGATATGGATCGTGTGAAGGGATATCTGAGGCAGGGGATGAAGGTGATCATCTCTATCGCGCCGTCTTATCTGGGAGTCCTGGAATATGATAAGCCGGGGCAGGTAGTGGACGCCCTGAAGCGCCTGGGATTCTATGAGGTGCGGGAGACGGCGGAGGGAGCGGCCCTTGTCACGAAGGAGTATGCGCGGCTGCTTGAGGAGAAGCAGATGAAGAATATTATCACTACATGCTGTCCGAGTGTCAACGACCTGATTGAGAAATATTATCCGTCGCTGGTATCTATGATGGCTCCGGTCGTATCTCCGATGGTAGCCCACGGCCGTCTGATCAAAAGTATTTATGGGGAGGATGTAAAGGCGGTATTCTTAGGTCCATGCATTGCCAAGAAAGAAGAGGCGATCGGGGACGAGCGTGTGAGGGGAGCGATCGACGCGATCCTGACTTTTGAAGAGATCACCGGGTGGTGGAAAGAGGAGGGGATCGATATCCATCAGTGCGAGGACCAGCCCATGGGCAATCCAAGCCCGAAGGTGAACCGCCTCTATCCCATCAGCGGGGGAGTGATCCAGTCTGTTCTGGCAGGTACGGCGGAGGAGCAGTATTATAAAGTACATATTGACGGATTGAAGAATTGTATGGAATTATTCAGCGAACTGGAGAAAGGCGAGATACAGAGCTGCTTCTTCGAGGTAAATGTCTGTGAAGGCGGATGTATCAAAGGGCCGGCTTCGGATAAATGGCAGCAGTCTATGGTTCGCGCGAAGATGGATATCGAAAAACAGGTGCTCCACAGAGAAGAGGCAGAAGGAATAGACGGAGCAAGCCTGGATCTGCATAAGACCTTTATCGACAGGCACGTGGTAGATCAGCAGCCCTCCGAACAGGAGATGCAGGAGGTTCTGCACGCTATGGGGAAATACACCAAAGAGGACGAATTAAACTGCGGAGCCTGCGGCTATGCGACCTGCCGGGCGAAAGCGGCAGCGGTGTTCCAGAAGAAAGCGGAGATTGGAATGTGTCTTCCATATGCCCTTGCCCAGGCAGAGTCCATGTCCAATATCGTCATGGATGTGACGCCGAGTATGATCATGATTGTGGATAAGGATATGCGTATCCGGGAATGCAATAAAAAGGCTATGGAAATGCTTGGCGTGTCACGGGAAGAGGCTCTGGAACGTTATATTTTTGAATTTATAGACGATAAAGATATCATGGAGGTGCTGACGTCAAAGGGACAGATCATTCATAAGAAGATGAATCTGGATACCGTGAAGCTTAAGGTGGTAGAGACGATTATCTATATCGACAGTCTGGAATCTGTTCTTGTGACCTATCAGGATATTACGAAGGAAGAGAAGGCGAAGGAGCAGCACTATAACCTGAAGATGGAAACGGTGGAGATGGCGCAGAAGGTTATTGATAAGCAGATGATGGTTGCCCAGGAGATTGCAGGATTATTGGGGGAGACGACGGCAGAGACGAAGGTAACCCTGTCTAAGCTTAGAGATTCTATTCTGTTTGAAGAGGAAGAATAATATGAGTGTGAGTGTGGATATATCATGGAAAAGCCTGAACAAGCACGGGGAAGAATTGTGCGGGGACAAGGTAGAGGTATTGAAGACAAAGGATTCGGAGATCGTGATACTGGCGGACGGTATGGGAAGCGGGGTAAAGGCGAATATTCTGGCTACGCTTACATCTAAGATCCTGGGAACGATGTTCCGGGAGGGGGCGTCAATCGAGTCCTGTGTCGGGACCATTGCGAAGACGCTTCCGGTATGCAAGGTCAGGGAAGTAGCTTACGCCACATTCAGTATTCTGCAGATATTTCACAACGGAGAGGCGTATCTGGTAGAATTTGACAATCCTTTGTGTATCTTTGTAAGGGACGGAAAGATTATGAATTATCCTTATAAAGAAAGGGTGATTGAAGGGAAGAAGATTCGGGAATACCGTTTCGACGTGAGACTGAAGGATTGTTTTGTGCTGATGAGCGACGGTGTGATCTGGGCCGGTGAAGGAGAACTCATGAATCTCGGCTGGACCTGGGAGGATATGGCGGACTATACGCTGAAATGTACGAAGCAGACTCTGTCTTCGTCCCGCCTGGCGGCGATGCTAAGCCAATTATGCGACGACCTGTACGGCAATAAGCCCGGAGACGATACGACGGTTGCCGTGGCGAGGGTGATCGAGCGCCGGATCGTCAATATATTCACGGGACCTCCGACACATAAGGAAGATGACGAAAGAGTGGTCCGTGACTTCATGAAGCAGGAGGGGAAGAAAGTCGTCTGCGGCGGTACCAGCGCCAATATCACGTCACGGGTATTGAAGAGGGAGATTGTGACCTCGGTGAATTACGCAGATCCGACGGTGCCTCCGATGGCGACGATAGAAGGAATGGATCTTGTGACAGAGGGAGTCCTGACTATAGGAAAATCATTAGGGCTTTTGAAGCGCTATGAGAACGACGAATTCGACGAGGCATTCTTTGATGAACTGGATGCGGATAACGGGGCGGCGAAGCTTGCGAAACTAATTATAGAAGAATGTACGCAGTTGAATCTGTTTGTGGGAAAAGCGATGAACGTGGCGCACAAGAATTCGAATCTGCCTTTTGACTTAAGCGTCAGGATGAATCTGGTAGAGCAGTTGAAAGAATGCGCAGAGAATCTGGGCAAGGCCGTGAATGTAAGATATTATTAATGACTATAAAAGGAAAGAGGATTAGCAAAATGAAACAGATTTTTGGAAAAAGCCAAAGCGGAAATTTAAAAGAAGCAGTCCGCGGAATCAGCAGGCCGCAATTTTTGATGTTATTTTCTAACGGAGATCAGTTTGAGGCTCATGTAAAAGAGTTGGAGGAGCTGTATCCGGAAGTTCCAAGCATCGGATGTATCGGTATGAGTTATGATACGAAGGTGGTGGAAAAAGGGGTAGGCGTGATTGCGTTCTCGGACGGAGTAATCGCGGCGGCAAATGTACTGGAAGAGGCGTCAAGCATGCCTGTCAAATATATCGGCCGGTTAGAGAAGGATGTGAATCAGGTAAACGGTTCTCACGAAGATACCGTCTGCATCGATTTTTGTTCCGGAAACGACGCCTGTGTGCTGACCACGCTTCATTCGGTACTGAAACACAGGAGGATTTCTCTGGTAGGGGGAACCGGAGATGCGGGAAAAGTGTCGGCTAACGGGGAGATCTATGAGGACGCCGTGGCCTATGCCGTGGTCAAGAATCAGAAGGGCAAGGTAAAAACTTATAAAGAGAATATCTACAGACAGATGGAAAATTACCGGTTCATTGCGTCGCAGACGGATAAAACTCAGTACAAATTAGGTGCTTTAAACGGCAAACCGGCAAAGCAGGTGTATCAGGATATCCTCAATGTGTCGGAGCAGGAGATTACGACACAGACTTTTAAGAATCCTTTCGGCAAATTGAACGGCGACGATACCTGTATTATATCCATAAAAGAAGTGAGCGGCAACGCGCTGACATGTTTCAGGCAGGTCAATGATTCAGACGTCCTGGTGCTGCTGGAGCTGGGAGATTACAGAGCGATCATAAACGATACGATCCGCATGATACAGCAGGATTTTTCAAAGATATCGGCGATATTCTCTGTAAACTGCCTGTTCCGGTATCTGTTGTTCACGCAGAATAATTATATGCAGGAATACTTGAATGATATGAGCAGGCTGGGAAATCATGCGGGTCTTGTCGGATATGGGGAGCATTATAATAATCGGTTTGTCAATCAGTCTATGACTTGCGTCGTATTTGAGTAAAGGGGGAAAAGAGACATGTTTTTTGGGAAAAGAAATCATAAAGAGACCAGTGCGGCTGCTGAAGGCATGGACAGTCTGAATCCGGTACTGCACGTAATGGATACGCTGAAGGATTATCACAAAGATATTGTGCAAAAGGAAGTAGATTCTCTGCGGGAATTGAACGAAATCAGGATGTCTTTCGGAGGTGTACTGAAGGAGACGGAGAGCTTTCAGGAAAGACTGCAGGATTTTGAGCAGAACTTTTCGAGTATAGAGCAGGTCTCCGGCGAATTTGTGGCGGTGAAGGATACGATAACCCAATCGGTGACTCATGCGCAGAGCGAGGTAGAGGAATTAAGGACTACTTCCGAACAGGTCGCGGCATATTTCAGTGAGATGGAGCAGACATTTGAAAGTCTGCAGAAAGCGGTAGAGACGATAAGGCAGTGTACCGATAAGATCGTATCGATTGCCGATCAGACGAATCTCCTCGCGATCAACGCCTCTATAGAAGCGGCGCGCGCCGGTGAACACGGGAAGGGATTTGCGGTCGTGGCGGTGGAGGTTAAGAAGCTGGCCGATGAGATCAAGAGCCTGACCGGGGAGGTGGGTTCCGGTATCCAGGCGGTGGAGCAGGGAACAGAGCATCTAAACGGCAGCATCAATATTTCTCAGAACGCATTGAAAGAAAGTATTGATAAGGTGCAGGACACATATGATATGTTTGACGAGATTACCCGGGCAGCGGAAGGGACGACGACCGTACATACAGAGATCTCCGATGTGATCAGCCAGTCAAAATCAGGGCTTCAGGTTCTGTGCGGATTCTTTGACCGGGTAAAAGGTCAGTATCAGGAAGTTGTGAAGCATATCAATAAAGCTGCCAGGCTGGGGACGACGAAGAGCGCTATGTTCGAAGACGTGGATAATATGATGTCTCAGATTCCGCCTGTTATAAAAGATTATACGTCTCATCATAAATAATGCTATGAGGCTGTTGCAAAATGTAAAGATTCCGCGCTGTTTTGCAACAGCCCCAGTTTTTATATAAGGATTATAATTGGTCAAGGGTGTTGAAGAATTCCGGGTAAGAAACGTCAACACATTGACTGTTTTCGATGACAGTCTCGCCTTCTGCGGTTAATCCCGCTGTCGCAAACGCCATTGCGATGCGATGATCCAGGTAACTTCTGATCTGTGCTCCTTTGAGGGTTTTTCCGCCTTCTATGATCATGCCGTCATCCGTGGGCGTAACGTCTGCGCCCATGGCGCGGAGGTTCTCTGTTACGGTATAGATACGGTTTGTTTCTTTTACTTTTAATTCCGCCGCATCTTTTATAATAGTCGTTCCGGAGGCACATGCAGCCATGACCGCGATGACGGGAATCTCGTCTATGAGTGTCGGAATGAGACTGCCTTCTATCGTGACTCCGTGAAGCGGGCTGTGTCTGACAAGGATATCGGCGGTGGGTTCTCCGCCGGCATTCTGTTCGTTCAGGTAAGTGATATCCGCGCCCATAGCCTTGCATACTTTAAGGATTCCCGCCCGGGTAGGATTTGTTCCTACATTTTTAATCAGTAATTCCGAACCCGGGACAAGAAGCCCTGCGGCAATAAAATAAGCTGCCGACGAGATGTCGCCGGGTACCTGGATGTTCTGTCCATAGAGTTCCTTACAGGGCTGTATGCGTGCTGTGGCCGTACCGTTTTCGTGAAGGGCGGAAGATATGTCTGCGCCGAAGCCTCTGAGCATCAGTTCCGTATGATTGCGGGAAA
>CANODD010000002.1 GCA_947564705.1 uncultured Dorea sp.
ATCATGACCGATCCGGAGATGGCAGACGTTACATACATCGAGCCATTGAATATTGACCGACTGGAACAAATCATCGCAAAAGAACGTCCTGACGCACTTCTGCCGAATTTGGGCGGACAATCCGGACTGAATCTTTGTGCGGAACTTGCAAAAGAAGGGATCCTTGATAAATATAATGTGAAGGTCATCGGCGTACAGGTCGATGCCATCGAGCGCGGTGAAGACCGTATTGAATTTAAAAAATCCATGAATGCCCTGGGAATCGAAATGGCAAGAAGCGAGGTTGCCTACAGCATAGAAGAGGCTCTCGCGATCGCAGACAAACTTGGATATCCGGTTGTCCTTCGCCCCGCATATACCATGGGCGGCGCCGGCGGCGGACTGGTATATAATAAAGAAGAATTGAAAACCGTATGCGCCAGAGGTCTGCAAGCCAGCCTTGTAGGACAGGTTCTGGTTGAAGAATCCATCCTTGGCTGGGAAGAGCTGGAATTGGAAGTCGTCCGCGATGCCGACAACAATATGATCACGGTATGCTTTATCGAAAATATCGACCCGCTGGGGATACATACCGGAGATTCCTTCTGCTCCGCCCCGATGCTCACCATCTCGGAAGAATGCCAGAAAGAGCTGCAGCGTCAGGCTTACAAGATTGTAGAATCTGTGGAAGTCATCGGCGGAACCAACGTACAGTTCGCCCATGACCCGGCGACTGGCCGGATCGTAGTCATCGAGATCAATCCGAGAACCTCACGTTCTTCCGCATTAGCCTCCAAAGCGACCGGTTTTCCTATCGCACTGGTATCTGCAATGCTCGCCTGCGGATTGACCCTCAAAGACATTCCCTGCGGCAAGTATGGCACTCTGGATAAATACGTTCCGGACGGAGACTATGTCGTAATCAAGTTTGCCCGCTGGGCATTTGAAAAATTCAAAGGGGCAGAAGATAAACTCGGCACACAGATGCGCGCCGTAGGGGAAGTTATGAGTATCGGAAAAACATATAAAGAAGCTTTCCAGAAAGCGATCCGAAGCCTTGAGACCGGACGCTACGGGCTTGGCCACGCCAAAGATTATGATAAGAAAAGCAAGGAAGAACTTCTTCATATGCTGATCACCCCCTCAAGCGACCGTCATTTTATCATGTATGAGGCGCTTCGCAAGGGCGCATCCGTAGATGAGATCTTCGACATCACAAAGGTAAAAACTTATTTCATCCAACAGATGAAGGAATTAGTCGAAGAAGAGGAAACTCTGATCTCATCAAAGGGAAGCCTTCCTCCTGACGAGATACTGATCACCGCAAAAAAGGACGGATTCTCAGACAAATATTTAAGTCAGCTTCTGGAGATTCCGGAAGAAGAGATTCGGAATCACCGCATAAGCCTGGGCGTGGAGGAAGCATGGGAAGGAGTCCATGTCAGCGGTACCCCGGACAGCGCTTACTTCTACTCCACCTATAATGCAGAGGATAAGAACCCGATCCGTACCGACCGTCCGAAAATCATGATTCTCGGCGGCGGTCCCAACAGAATCGGCCAGGGAATCGAATTTGACTACTGCTGCGTCCATGCATCACTGGCACTAAAGAAACTTGGCTTCGAGACTATTATTGTAAACTGCAATCCGGAGACTGTTTCTACAGACTATGATACCTCCGACAAACTGTATTTTGAGCCTCTGACACTGGAAGACGTCTTAAGTATCTACAAGAAAGAACAACCAGCGGGAGTTATCGCACAATTCGGCGGACAGACTCCTCTGAACCTTGCTTCTGAGCTTGAGAAAAACGGCGTGAAGATCCTTGGAACTTCTCCTTCTGTCATCGATCTGGCGGAAGACCGCGATCTGTTCCGCGCTATGATGGACAAGCTTGGAATCCCTATGCCGGAATCCGGAATGGCAACTACGGTAGCAGAAGCCCTCGCCATTGCCAAAGAGATCGGTTATCCGGTCATGGTACGTCCTTCTTATGTCCTTGGCGGACGCGGCATGGAAGTCGTATACGACGATAAGAGTATGGAAGGTTATATGAAAGCTGCTGTAGGCGTGACGCCGGACCGTCCGATACTGATCGACCGTTTCCTGAACCATGCCCTGGAATGTGAAGCCGATGCTATCAGCGACGGAAATCATGCATTTGTTCCGGCAGTTATGGAGCATATCGAACTTGCCGGAGTACATTCCGGCGATTCCGCATGTATCATCCCTTCGGTGCACATTTCCGAGGAAAACGTACGGATCATCAAAGAATACACGAAGAAAATCGCAGAGGAAATGCATGTCAAGGGTCTGATGAACATGCAGTACGCCATCGAAAACGGAAAAGTATATGTCCTGGAGGCCAATCCCCGGGCATCCCGTACCGTGCCGTTAGTATCCAAAGTATGCAACATCCGTATGGTACCTCTGGCAACGGACATCATAACCTCTGAACTGACCGGCCGTCTGTCTCCTGTGGCCGAATTAACCGAGAAGAACATTCCGTATTATGGTGTAAAGGAAGCCGTCTTCCCGTTCAATATGTTTCAGGAGGTTGACCCGGTACTCGGACCGGAGATGCGTTCCACCGGCGAGGTACTCGGTCTCTCCTACTCCTACGGAGAAGCGTTCTACAAAGCGCAGGAAGCCACCCAGTCCAAGCTGCCTCTTAAGGGTACGGTACTGATCTCCGTAAACCGCAAAGACAAAGCTGAAGTCGCCGAAGTCGCGAAGATCTTTGCAGACGATGGTTTCCGGATTCTTGCCACCGGGACTACCTGTGATACGATCCGTGAAGCAGGAATAGAAGCAGAGAAGGTAAAGAAATTATACGAAGGACGCCCGAATATCCTGGATATGATTACAAACGGGCAGATCGACTTGATCGTGAATTCTCCGGTGGGTAAAGAGAGTATCCACGACGACAGCTATCTGCGGAAAGCCGCTATCAAGGCAAGAATTCCGTATATCACGACGATTGCCGCGGCAAGGGTAACCGCTAAGGGAATCCGATATGTAAACGAACACAAACAGGGAGACGTAAAGTCTCTGCAGCAGTTACACGGAGAGATTACTGATAAGTAAGACCGACTGTTAAGAATTGTCTGAAGGATAGCAATTCAAAGTCAAAGGGGCCTTCGGCTAACACCGATTTTTAGGCCCCTATCACAAAAAAGCATATCCATATACCACAAACGCCTATATACGCCTATATATCCGGACTGTTTCTGCATTCAGTCATCAGGGTATAATTCCTATCTTCTTCTAATTTTCGTGTCATTTCTTTTTCAAGGATCGTATTATACAATGCAATGGAATCAACCATCTGCTGTACCCTGTCGTTTCCCATGATCTGTAGTACGCGATGTTCCAGCTCCTGTAAAGGATCCAGTAATTTTCGCGAATAAGACTCGCCCTTTTCCGTCAAGGAAACCTGCTTTTCCCGTTTATCTCCGGAACCTGGAGAAAGGATCACATACCCTTCTTTTTTCAGAGAACGGATCACATTATTTACCGTCTGTTTTGTCAGACCTGTAAAAGTGCATATTTTTTTCTGTGTCATGATCTCTTGTCCATCCAGGGCATACAGGACAAAGAGCAGATAGTAATTGATATTTTTAGAAGCAGCCCAAAAATCATATAACGAACCCGCCTGTCCCCATACCTGCCACAATTTTTCCGCATCCGTCAGCATAATAACTCCTCCTACTTTCAATGAATTGTCTTCTATCCGTAACAGTTCAGACAAGCTGCCCTGCCTCTCCTATCTAAGCAACAATTCGGGCAATCTCTTGGTTGACCCGATTTCTTAATGTAATCAGATACATATCCGACTTCGGGTATCTCTTGAATGTCAACGGCTCTGCGAGCTCCCCCTCGATCAGTTCCATCACATGCTCCTTACTGGTAAGAGACGCCAGAAACTTAAGAGCTCTCAAATCCGTGAGGGCTTCATAGTGAACCATCATACGGATAGATTCCTCCGGATGTCCGTCGCTTCCAGGATATACCAGAAACGGATCACCCGACGGAAACGCATTGTCAGAATCGGTTATCTCATAAGGATTGATATGCTCAATGGAGAACTGGCTGTTATAGAAATTATAACCCCAATGAAGTATCCCGATAATATCATACTTGAACAACTGCACTCCGTAGATCCTGTTTCTCGCCGACGGCATCGACATAAACCGATTGCTCACCTCATAGAACTGACCGGTACAATAATAGGTCCACATATCCGTAAGCCCATGCGCGAGAAATTCCTCAATCTCATTATTTCCCGGTATCGGCTTATCAATTAATCCGTGGCGGTAGAACTCATAACTCGAAAGGGCGTCAAAAGTATGGAAGTCATCCAGAAGATTCCCCAACGATTCCTTCGCTGCTTTAAAACTTTCCAGATGTTTTTCTCTCGGCTCATCGGAAATATGAAAGTATGTGACACCATCGATTCCCCATTCACGCAGTTTTCCGATCAGTTGCGGCAAGAAACTATGAAGGAACTTCGTATACTCGCCCACTGCAGGCGTATGCCACCCGAAGATCTTCTCTTCCTTTCCATCCACCGTCGCCATAACCTTCGGCGCATATTTCGCCCCCCATTGCGAGAACAGGTGAGACATCTCATAATACTCGATACCGCTGTCTTTACACAGATCAATCCATCTCTTCAACTTTTCGAAGCCAAACCTGTATTCTCCATCCTTCACTTCCACATCGACTAACTGGGTCGTCGTACGCTCAAGACCGACGGCCGTATCCAAAGGCGACGTAAAGAGCGGTGTCAACATCATGTTACATCCCCGCTTCACATATTCATGAAAATAATTTTTAAGAATCTCCCAATGTTCCTCTGAGAATACTTCTACATGATAATAATCTGCAAGACAGTCCGCATGCATCCACTCCGTATGCATGATATCAAGCTTCGGCAAGACCGCTCCGATCACCTGAACCTTCATAACTACAGAACATACCACCTCTTCTTCCTTCACAAGCTGAATCTCAATCTCATACTCTCCGGCCTGAATCTCCTCCGTCACATCCACGTCAACCCATAGGCTTCTCCACTGATGAGAACACACGACTGCTTTCCCATCCTTAAGATCGCGAAGAAGATCCGGGTAAAGACCGGAGGTCGTCTTCAGATAATTGTCGTCTACGATCCGATTCGTTGCCCGCCCTACGGGAACCTGTTCTACCGTTCTGACTCGAACCCACCTTCCTATCGGAGACACCACTCTTACGTCCAGACGTTCACGCATAAAGAAATCCCCGGTATACGCTGCCTGGAAAGATACTGTCTCTCCCCACAGAGCGCTCAATTTCAAACATTCCGGCTGATACACCGGCATCTCGTCCTGAAACACCTTGGCCAGAGAGCTTAATAACTTCATCTCATACTTTACTGTCTTCTGTTCAAACATACTCTTTTTACCTCTCTTTATTATACTATTATACTTTTTAACGATTACTTTTTCTTATAAAAGAATCCTGCTCCTATCCCTAAGTCTTTGCCGGAAAGGACATACGCTTTGGCCCTCTTGCGAAGAAACGTATCTTCCGGATATCGGCTCTTATCTTCCAGCGCTTCCCCGAATATTCTCTGCTCTGCCTGGGGATATTCGTAACCTACTTCCGTCACCTCAAAAAGATTCTGAAAACGAATGATATTACTGGTATCGGGAAGAATCTCTTTCAAATGCGGCGACAAAAGCCATGAATCGCAGACATAGACCTGATATTCCTCTCCAAAAAAATCCTCTGCCTTTTCAAAAGAATCTCTGCACGCTTCCATCCCCAACGGCTCTCCGGAAGGGATATGTACATTCAATACCTTTGTGCCCGCCTTAACGGTCCGTTCTCTTCCCTTCATATCATACTCTGTAAGAATCGGCTCAAACTGCAGTCTGCCAAGCCTGAACAACTTAAGCTTCACCGACTGTCCAAGCCACCACAGTTCTTCCAGTCCATAGACTCCGTGCTTCCTCCGGCATTCCTCGCACCAGATCGTAATATCATAAAAAGTCTGGTCAAATATTTGATCTGCGTATCCTCTTCTTTGGTATTCTTCATAGGCGTCAGCAGCCAGCTTCAGATATAATTCCAACGCCCATACATACCTATTCTCTATCTTCTTCCACTCTTCAATAAACCGTCTGATATCCTGATAAAACTTCTCTTTCCAGATACCATATTCTTTCTCATCAATTTGCATTCTGCTCGCTAATTCCCATGCTTTTGCCGGCAGACGGATACGCTCCGCCAACTCTTCCGTCTTCATCTTCTCCGTCTCCTTTTCATCCCTTCTCCGTTTCCTTTACATCTCCTTTCCATCCTCTTTCCGTCTCCTTTCCGTCTCCTTTCCGTTTCCTTGACTTTTCCCTTCCGCCTGCATATCTCTCTTTTCGCTTTCCCCGGTTTTTCTATTTCTTATATCTTCGGACCGCCTCCATCATCCAATCAATCTGAACCGGATCTGCCGTATCCGGAACATCACAGCCGGTGGCAAGCACATAACCCTTTTTCGCCTTTCTGCCGGTCTCAATACAATACCTGACTGCCTGGAATATCTCTTCTTTGCTTCCGTTCATGACGATTTCCACAGGGTCTACATTTCCGGCAATCGGAATCTGACCCCCCAGTTCCTCTGCTGCCCGCTCAAGGTCCACGATATTGTCGAGACTTAGTTCATTCAATTCATACCTGCACAGATATTTCCAGATATTATAAGTCTTCCCGCACATATGAAGCGACACCCTCTCCCCTGTCTTCTCAAGGGCATAATCCGTAAGCTCCTTTGTATAGGGATACACGAATTTCTCGTACATCTTCGGTCCGATCAAGGCAGGGTTTGCCACCGGATCTGCCATAGCGATCCCGAATCCATACTCCGCCGCCGCATCAATACATGACTTCTCACTCTCCGTGATCAGCCGCATAAGCCTGTGGATTTCCTCCGGATACTTCCTGCAGTCCCGAAGAAGCAGCTCCGTTCCCCTGAGATTCGACGCGATTGTGAAGGGACCTCCTATACTCATCTCCAGAGGTACGATATCCCCCGCCTCCTCTGCCAGAAGCTCCGCCTCTCTTGCAAATGTAAGAATCCTCTCGTCTTTCTTTGCATCTATGCTCTCCATATCATCCAGTCCGGCATAGTCCTGAACCAACGGAGTATCTGCATATGGAACTCCCTTTTCAGGATAGATGAATTTACCGCCCATTGCTTCTGTAATCCCTCTTGTATTCGGACCGATCACGATCCTGTCATAACCGTATCTGTTAAATGCGGCAATCTCGGCATCCGCCATCTTCTGCGGGTCATGCCAGAAATCCCATACGCTGGTTCCGGTAAGATTACACTTGAACTCCCCCATGAACGGAACACAGGGAATCCGGTCATAGTCTCTTCCCTCTCTGACGGCTTGTCTTCTCTCTAACGGCGTCATCTGGTCCGCCTTATGCTTCTGAAGTTTCTTACTCTTCATCTCTTTCCTCCTGATATTCTTCAACGATATACCTATCATATCATGCATTCTTATGATATACAATTATAGATATTTTCTATGAATTATTATAATCATTAATTATATCAATTTGTTTTTATTATAGAAATTATATATAATTAACTTGATGATTATGGAAGCAATTTATATAAGTAATTACTTTCGTAATTACCGGATTCCAAGTATTTATTTAAATATCTTTTACAGGAGGAAAATGTATCATGAGAAAGAAACTGATGAGCGCTTTGTTATGTGCTTCTCTGACTGCCGCGCTTGCAGTCGGATGCGGAGGCAATGGCGGCGGCAGCGAAAGCGGCGGCAATGAAGACGGCGACACAGCGGATGATTCCGGCAAGACTACACTGACTATGTGGCTCCCGCCTTTGGATGACGACACGGAGGGTAATTTCAAACCGCTCCTTGAAGATTTTGAAAAGGAGAATAACTGTGAGATTAAGATGGAACTGATTCCATGGGATACCTACGAAGAGAAATGGTCTACCGCTATCAGCGGAGGCGAGGGACCGGATATCGGTTACATGTATGCCGAGATGTATCCTACCTATATCTCTTCCGGCGCTGTTATTGACCTGAGCGATATGGTGGAGGATTCCGACTACGACGAATATCTCTATCTGGACCGCGGTGAGATGATGGGCGGATTATACGGAGTTCCGATCGTAACAGGCGTTCCGTTTGTACTTTATTATAACCAGGATATCCTCGACGACCTTGGCGAGACTGCTCCTGAAACCTGGGAAGACTTCAAACGTATCTGTGAAAAGGCAACCAAAGACACTGACGGCGACGGAAAGGTTGATCAATATGGGTATGCCGTCGGCTTGAACAGCGGCGATATGAGCAATCTGTATATGCTGAATTCCTATATCTACAGCCTGATCTGGCAGGCGGGCGGAGATATCTACGAAGACGATCTCAAGAGCGCACGTTTCAATGACGAGAGCGGCGCAGAAGCGCTTGAGTTCTTCTTAAGCCTGAAAGATTATATGCCTGAGAACGTTCTCTCCCTGTCCGGAACGGATGCTTTTTCTACCGTTTTCGGCGCCGGCAAGGCTGCTTTCGGCGTAACCCGTTCTTCTCAGTCACAGGAAACTCTCTTCAAAGAGTCTTACCCTGATCTGAACTGGGATTATGTAACTTCTCTTAAGAATGATGACTATGGTACTTTCGGCGCCGCTGATTCTCTTTCCATTATGTCCGCTTGCGAGAATCCGGAGCTGGCCATGAAGCTGATCAAATACATCTGCAGTTCCGAATTCATGACCGAGTATCACAAGGTAGCTCCCGGCGCTCCTCTGACAAAGACAGAGCAGTACACCGGAGATCCTAAGATGGAGCGTATCGTTACGGAAGACCGTGATAAATGGCGTCCGCTGCAGGTAGGTCCATGCGGAAGCGAGATTCTTGAGAACCTGGCTTCACATATCCAGTCTATCATGGAAGAAAAGATGGATGTTCAGGAAGCATTAGATGAATCTGCTGAATTCGCAAATGATACTTTGGACGAATATTGGGCTGACAACGAAGAATAGGAAAAGAACATGAAGAAACAAAAGAACATCTTATCCGTTCTTTCGCCCTATGCGTACATCACGCCAATTTCATTGATCCTGCTCACTTTTGTGGCAGGATCTTTGATCATTGCCGTCTGTTTCAGCTTTACAAAATACAATATCATTACACCGGCGAAATTCAACGGACTTTTTAATTATCAAAAACTGCTGCGGGATAGCAAGCTTCGGCAATGTATTATGAATACCGTCAAGATCACTTTGATGGCGGTTCCTTTGCAGATACTTATCTCCACAGCACTTGCCGCGCTGATCGCATCCAGGAAGGATACGCTTCTGGGAAAATTTGCCAAGGCGTCCCTTTTTATTCCGGTACTGTCTTCCAACGCCGTAGTCGGAACAATCTGGAAAGCAATCTTAAACGGCGGACATCCTGCCGTAAGCTTCCTGTTCGGTCTGGTGGGGCTTGATCCTACCATGCTTCTCGGCGACAGCACCTCGGCGATTATTACACTGTCCATGATTATTGTATGGAAGAGTATGGGGTATTATATGATCATTACCTTATCCTCCCTGATGTCGATTCCAGATAATTACTACGAAGCAGCCCGTGTGGACGGCGCAAATTCCTGGAATATTTTCTCCAGGATCACGATTCCTCTGCTTAAGCCTACCCTGATTCTGAATACCTTCCTGGCCATCATCAGTTCCATGCAGGTATTCGATATCGTATACACCATGACCGGAGGCGGTCCTTCTATGTCGACCACCACCATGGTTATGTATGCTTACCAGCTTACCTTCAAGGGAGGCAAAGCCGGATATGCCATGACCGTATCCAACGTCCTGATGTTGATGGTCCTGGTAGTCGTACTGTTCCAGCAGCGTTTTATGAAACGCGAAGCATCAGAGATATAGGGGGTGGCCGTAATGAAGAAATTATCTCATATAGCAGGGGACCTGGTTCTGATCTTTATAGCTCTGCTCTGTGTCCTGCCGTTTGTATACATGATACTGATGTCTCTAAAGAGCACATTGAATGCTTATGATTTCAGTTTCTCTCTGTCCAGCCTGACAACAGAGCATTACCGGAAAATTTTCTCCGGCGGCACCATCGGCCGTTACCTGCTGAACAGTATCATAATCGCGTTCGCCGGCGTCGCCCTGACACTTTTTACGAGCTGTACTGCCGGATTCGCTTTCGCCAAACTCAAATTCAAAGGAAACGACAAGATATTTTTACTGCTGATACTGACTATGCTGGTTCCCTCCGAAGTTATACTGGTACCGTTGTATATCGTTGTCAGAGGACTGGGATGGGTGAATACCTTTAAAGCGCTGATTCTTCCTCTCCCTACGGCCTTCGGAGTCTTCATCATGCGCCAGGCGATTCTCGGCATCCCTAACGAACTGATGGAATCAGCCAGAATCGACGGCGCTTCCAATCTCAAGATCCTGTGGACCGTGATCCTGCCTCTTGTGAAATCCGCCATGCTGACTCTCTCAATCTTTACTTTTATCGGTGCATGGAACAACTTCACCTGGCCCCTGATCATTACCACAAACGA
This sequence comes from uncultured Dorea sp., assembly GCA_947564705.1. Lineage (GTDB taxonomy): Bacteria > Bacillota > Clostridia > Lachnospirales > Lachnospiraceae > Sporofaciens. Next base: position 10,591 of record CANODD010000002.1, read on the forward strand.
CACGATGCGCACACTCCCGTTGGCGCTGACCACGATGAAAGCGCAATATGATGTGGACGTCGGGCTTACGATGGCATGCTCCGTGATCACATTCCTGCCGCCGTTCATCTTCTATCTGCTCCTGCAGTCAAAATTCGAAGCAGGCGTCGCGTTGAACGGACTGAAGGGTTAGAAACAGTCAAAACAAAAGGGGGCAACTGCCCCCGCTACTCTGCTAAATGATATATTCTATCTCCCGCCTCTACCCCGGGAATATCATGCTTTCTGTAAATATCCTCTCATAATTCTCTGTCTCTGCCAGTTCCATGTACTCCATCTTCCCGGCAAGCAATTCCATCTCACGCTTTACTCTCTCGGACATCAGGGTCATATAGGCTCCCGTCTTGGATGAATTCCCCAGATAGACTAATTTTCCCTCTACTTCCCTCGGCAAAATCCCTGTTCCGATCAGCGACTCTGCCGGAAGATGCGCGCCAAACTGCCCTGCTATCATCACTTTATCAAGATCCTCCATCGAAATACCGGCCTTTCCAAGGAGCGCCATGAATCCGGACAGAATTGCTCCTTTGGCAAGCTGTACCTGCCGCACGTCTCCCTGCGTTACCAATAGCTTCGGATTCTCACAGAGAATGAATTCCCTCTTCGTTCCGTTCATCTGAATCATGGGATAGCGGTAATCATCTTCCTTAAGCTTATCTTTCTTTACAAACACCCCTGTCTTCTTCACGATACCGGTCCGAAGCAGTTCCTTTACCACAGCCAGAATTCCGCTTCCGCACAATCCAACCGGTTCCTGACCGCCGATAACCTTAAGCCTGATTCCCTGATCCGTAATCTCTACATCTTCAACCGCGCCTTCCGACGCCCTCATACCGGAGCTGATATTCATTCCCTCCAATGCCGGTCCCGCCGCACAGGAGCAGCTAAGAAGCCTTCCGTTACTCGCCAGCACGATCTCACCGTTCGTCCCGATATCGATAAAGAGTACATTTCCCCTCTCCTTCCAAAGCTCGCATACGTAGGCTCCCGCCACGATATCTGCTCCGATGTAGGCCGACACCTGCGGAAGACAGTACAATCTCGTATCTTCTGCCGCTTCGATTCCGATCTCCCTCGCCGGCAGGTCTTTTGCCTCCGTAAATACGGGGCGATACGGCGATCTCCCGATAGACTGTGCGTCCACGCCCAGAAGCATATGCATCATGGTACAGTTCGCCGCTACGTCAATCTCCCTGATATCCCTCCGGTCAACCCCCGCTTCCTGGCAGGCCTCACCGATCATGGCGTTAATGGAATTCACGATCGCCTCCTTAAGCTTTTGAATCCCGCAATCAGGATGCTCATACTCATATGTAATCCGCGTCAATACATCCAGCCCATACTGCTTCTGTGCATTGATCATAGATGCATTGGCAAGCTCCTTTCCCGTCTTAAGATCAATCAGCGCCGTAACTACCGTCGTCGTCCCTATGTCAATCACAATGCCGTATCCACCGTCATATACATCTCTCTCGAATCGAGGCATATACCCCTTCGTCAATACTTCATGCTTCCGCTCCTTCTGAAGCAATTCGATTTCCGCATTTCCTGTCACTTCCGCCATACAGGACAATCTGATCCCAGCCTGAATCTCTTCGGATTTCAGCAGACGCTCCTCCGCCCCGGTCATCCCTGAGACTTCGCCCGCCACGATCCTGACCTTGCATTTACCGCAGATCCCTTTGCCGTTGCACGGGTTATCCACAAATATCCCGGCTCCCAGCAAAGCCTCCAGAAGGTTCTCCCCCTCCCGGCACTCAATTTTCTTCCCGGTCTGTTTCACTTTTATCTCTGCCATTCGAGCCTGTATTCCTCCATCATTTTTCTGAATCAGCCGACACGATACCTTCAAGAATCGACTGCACATTGCGAAGCGGCGACTTCATCCCGAGCCCGCACGCCGGAGAGACGATATCCGACCCGCTCTTTATACAGCTTCTCGTCAGCATCTTTACTCTGTCAGGATCACCGAATTCCAATGCATAAGTACTCACATTGCCCATCAGGACCCTGTCTTTCAGATGTTCCCTCGCCTCCTTCATCGGTACGACCGAATCGAAGCTTAAAGCGCTGCTGTGCACTTCGTTCACTTCCTGATACACCGGACTCATCTGTCCGCATATGTGCACGATCGTCCCCATCTTCTCTTCCTGGAGGGCGTCCAAAAGCCGATTGATATAAGTCACCGCGAATTCTTTAAAATACTTCGGCCCCAGGATCTCCCCTGTCCCGCTCGGGTCAGAGACCGCAATCAGATCGGCTCCCGCCTCTATCTGCGCCCTCCCGAACGTAATCAACTGCTCCGTGATGAATTCCATATATTCATGGGCTTCCTTATTCTTCTTCCGAAGCTCTTTATAAAATACTACCGGCTCCATCACAGAACTTGCCGTACTGACAGGCCCCGTCAGATTGCCGACGATGGGCACGTCTTTCGTCTCTTCCCTCAGAATACGGATCGCGTCCAATACTACTTTCGCGCGCCCGCAAGTTACATCCACGTTCTTCAGCTTCTTATATTCACTTACGGAATCGATCACATAACCTGTGACGTGGGGTTCATACACATTAGTTCCCATGTCTACCTTTGCGCCCATCTCTTCCGCCTCGACAGTCATACAGAACGGAACCCCGTAATTCTCAAAGCACCCTTCTTCGTATACAGCCTTTGCAAGCTCCGCCATCTGTCTCGCATCCGTATGTGCCTCTGGCATATAGACCTTAACCCGGTCCATCAGCTCAGAAGTAACCATATTCATCATACCGCCGGGACAGATACAGGCCGGCCTGTCCGCCTGCTGCCCCTCTAATATCATTTTTAATCTTTCTTTTGGTGTCATCATTTCCTGCTCCCTACGCAATGTTGAGAAGCCGCTTGGCAAGTTTCACTGCTTCCACGGCATTCTGTGAATACCCGTCCGCTCCTATCTTATCCGCATACTTCTGTGAGATTGGCCCGCCGCCTATCATTACCTTCACCTTATCCCGCAGCCCTGCCTCCTCAAGAAGCCCGATAACCGTCTTCATTCCTCCCATGGTAGTCGTCATTAATGTGGACATACATACAAAATCTGCGTTTTCTTCCTTCGCTGTCTCGACAAATTTCGTTAACGGGACGTCTCTTCCAAGATCAATCATATTGAATCCTGCCGTCTCCAGCATAATCTTCACCAGATTCTTTCCGATATCATGTGTATCTCCTTCCACAACCCCGATGACTCCGGTTACTTTATCATCGTTTGAAACTTCCGGCAGATGAGGACGTAAGATGTCAAGCCCCGCATACATCGCGTCGGAACACAGCAATACGTCCGTAACAAAATACTCTTCCTCCTCATATAACTGGCTGGCACGGTTCATTCCGTCAACCAGGCCCTCCATAATCCCGTCAAATGCAGGATAACCCCCGTCCAGGTATTCCTGTGCCGCCTCTGCTACATCATCTTCTTCCATTTCTACGACTCCGTCGGAGAGACGCTTTAATAATTCTTCTTTTGAACTCATATCTGACTCCTCTCTGCTAACTCTTTACTATTTTCGCCATACTGCCAAACCTGCTATACAAGCACTACTTCTTTCAGGACAGCATTCTCAAGCTGATACCCTACATTCTTAATACACATCTGTCCGGCAATCTTCACTTTTCCTGTCATCTCGATGCACCCTTCCCCGTACGCCATCGGCCCGGAGAGCTTATGCTCCCGGAAACTTGCCTTTTCCGTACCCAGCAGGGCAAATGTCGTCTTCGGGCACAGCAGTATCATCGTCCGGTCATCCGCCAGTGTCTCCGCCCTTTTTAAAAATTCATAGGTGAAATCTTTTACTACCTGTTCCGCCATCTTCGGGCCTAAGATATTCAAGCCTCCGGAAGAGTCCGCATAACTGATCAGATCTGCGCCGTACCGTTTTGCCTCCTCCATAAATTTAAATATCTCACCGCCCAACTTCCGGAAGACCTCCTTCATCAGTTCGGGTTTCTTACGCATTGCCTTAAACACATATTTCGCATCAATCAGCACGTTCAATATGGTAAACGGCCCGGATACCTGCATCACCACATGCTCTCCTTCTTCCTTAAGCATCTTACACGCCATCAAGACTTCATGGATTCTTCCTGCCGCGAAATCAATCTCCGGCAGCTTAAGCAGCTCCTCCGGCGCCGTGCAGATATACTCCTTAGCCCTTGGCCCCGTCATCTCATTTCCATAATTAATAATTCCGCCCATCGCCTCTGCCTCCACCGTATGGCAGAAGGGCAATTCACAGAAAGCCGCATTATCATGTTCTTTCAGCGCTTTTGACAACGCTGCCATCGTATCCCGATGCAGATACGCGTCCGGAAACGTAAGGTTCAGCCCTTCTGTCACCTCGCCGCTGATTCCCGCAGAATTTTCATACGTGCATTGAAAGTCCTTCATCTCTCCCATTCTCATCTCCTCCTTTCGGCCTCATCTTTTTCCATCTATTTATCATCCTGCATGATTTCCATATCTATATCAAAAAAAGTGCGAAAAAGACAGCGCAGTCACTGTCCTTTCCCCACCAAAAAGATTACGTTCCCTTTTCAATGCCGATGCATCACTATATACGCTTCCATATCTATCGTATCATAAATATTACCCTCAGCCTAATTGATATTTTCTATAATACTATAGATATTTTCTATCAATCATTCAAAACTACTTTATCAGTTTCTTTTCCAGAATCTCCTGCATTCCTCTTGGCATACAACCTTTTCTTGCACCCTTTCCGTAGACCGCGGCAGCGTTCATAAATGCGGTCATATTCTCTTTCGAAGTCCCTACAGGAGTCGTACATCCCGGACACAGATTGTAACCGCAGGGATTATCCCCTGCCTGTTCAATACACAATCTGACATTTTCCTCTATCTCTTCTGCCGTTCCGTCCCGGAGCACTTCCACCGGTATGAGATTTCCACTGACAGCTATCCGGTCTCCATAAGACTCTTTCAGTTCTTTCAGGCTCTCGCAGTTATCCACCCAGAAGCTGCTGACTCCTGCGTCGACCACCTCTTTCCAACGGTCCCTGGTATTCCCGCAGATATGAATCGACGTAGATCCCTGAAATTCATTCAGCCTTTTTACAGTCTGCTTAAGATATGGCAGGAAGAATTCATTGAATTGCTTTTTACTCAGTAAATTACGTGCCGCCATCGGTTCTGATAACGCAAATCCGATCCCAAGTCTCCGGTTCAGATCTCTGCAGCATTTCACAATACAGTCTGTGCTGTACTTAAGCAGCCGATGGACTCCCTCCTTATTCTTCACGGTAGCCTTAAGGAATGTCTCCGTACCGATCAGGCTTGCCGCCGTAGTCAGCGGTCCCGCCAATCCGCTTCCCAGAATCCATTCCTCGCCGAACCGGGCCTGCAGCCGCTCGAACGCTTCTATTATGATCGGAAACCGTCCGTCTTTTTCCACATTTACCAGATCCATGTTCTCAACGTCGTCAAAAGATTTTAGGGCCGGTTCTATGATATACGCCACATTTTTCCTGGGATATTCCAGTTTCGTTCCCAACGCCTCCACAAGCGTACGCAGCCCAAGCCCCATTCCCATATTGTCCGCATGAAAATCATTTGCCAGCGCAGTCTCAACCTCTACCATTGCATCCGCCGAAAAATAATAATCACGGATATCTATTCCATATAAGGGAGGCGCAGTTTCCCCCGCGCTTAAGGTCGTCGGTATCCGGTCGACCTCCTCCCCTCTGGCATAGGCCAGCTTACGTTCCTTCGGGGTCATTTCCAATCTGATCAATTCCATACTGTCTCTTCCTTTCTAACAGAACAACATCATGAACGGTACCGTAACGATCGAGATCACCGTTGACATCGCAAATAATTCTGACGCGTACACCGCATCCTTGCCGTAACGAAGCGCGAAAAGGCTGCCGGTCACTCCTACCGGACAGGCAGTCGCCAGCACCATCACCGTCTTCTCTTCTCTTCCCGCCGGTATCAGGCAGAATAATCCCACCAGCGTCATCGGCATTAAGATCAGTTTCACAAAACTCAGCCAGTACAGCCGCCCCTTCTTAAATGTATGTTTTAAATCTGCCTGGGCAATGTTGATTCCTGCCACCATCATCGCCATCGGTGTATTCATGTCCGCGATCATATCCATCGGCTCTTTCATAATAGCAGGAATCCGAATCTGCGCCAGAAAGCAGAGGATTCCCAGTACAATAGAAAGTATTGTCGGAGACGTAAATACATTACCTAATGATCTCATGTCCCGCTTTCCCGACATGACAATCACTCCATGGGACCATAACAGAAAATTAGCTGCCGCAACATAAGCCGTCATATAGAACACTCCGTCTGTACCCCAGATTCCCTGAGCCATCGGTATACCGATGAAACCGCAGTTAGAATACATCATGGCAATATGCTCTACCGCCGCATAATCCTTCTCCTGTCTGTATACAACGCATTTACAGATAAACCATATGACGGCAAAAGAAGCCAGCGACAGCGCCGCCGCTGCCGCAAGACCTGATAATAAATCTCTGGAAAAATTCTTCTGAAATGAGGTAAACAACAGAACCGGTGTAAAGAGGGTCAGCACTAATTCGGATAATTTCTTATTAACAGTCTCATCCACAATCCCTGTCTTATAGCTTAAAACACCGGCCAATGCAAGAATTACCATAACAAGAGTCTTATATAATGTAATTGAGGCTAATTCCATATTATTTCCAACTCGGGACCATCGTACCTTCTTTCTCCACCTCGAAATACTCTGCTAATTCGTCACACTCTACTACCTCCGCAAGGGTTTTCGCCCACTCGGCATCCTTGTCTTCGCTTCTTACGACAAAACCTACCGCATAATCTTCGCCGTCAGGCGCCGTACACAGGTATCCTTCTGCCGAAAGACCTGCGTTTACCATATGAGCTGCCGCAAGGCAGATCGCGTCTGCATCACTTAATGATTGCGGAAGTACGGACATCTCAGCTTCAATAAATTCAAATTTATGCGGATTGTCTTTCACATCATACATCGTCGGCACTTCTACAGAATCATCTAATGTTATCAATCCTTCAGCCTGAAGCATGTTCAAAGCACGGGCCTGGTTCGTTGCATCATTACACAAACCGATTGTCGCTCCGTCCGGAAGCTTATCAACAGAATCATATTTATCAGAAAACATCGCAAAAAGCGGATATGCCGTCTTTGGCTCAATCATCACAAAATCCGTATCGTTTTCGGCATTGTACGTCTCAAGATATGGTCCGTGCTGATACCAGTTTACATCAATACTCCCCTCTCCCAACGCCACATTCGGCTGAACACTGTCGTCAAAGACACTCTCCTCCACCGTATATCCGGCTTCTTCGATCTTGGCACGTACCACTTCTAACTGGTCGATACCGTCTGAGCGGATTCCGATTTTGATCGTATCCTTTTTGTCCGCAGATCCTCCTTCTCCTGAATCCGCGCCCTCCGACTCTGATTTTGCAGGCTCTGCACTGCCGGAATCAGAACCGCCGCAGCCTGTCAGCATTGCCCCGGCTAATCCCATAACAAGAATCATACTTAATAACCTTTTTTTCATGATTACCTCCTGTAAATATGTAATAGTATTTTATCTAAAAATGGACTTTGCCCATCTTTATTCTTATCTGCTTTTATTCCTATTTTAATTTCTTATAAATCCAGTCTCCGAAATACTGAATAACCGCAACCAAGACTACCAGGACCGCACAGATTGAATACATAATCTGCTGGTTAAAATTCTGATATCCATATGTAAGCGCCACCGATCCCAGTCCGCCTGCCCCCACTGCTCCGGCCATAGCCGTGGCTCCTAAGAGATTAATAATTGCCAGGCATAAGCCTGAGATAATAGAGGGAACCGCTTCTTTTAACATGACCTTGAATACGATCTGGCTCTTAGAAGCCCCAAACGACTGGGCAGCTTCAATAAGCGCCGGATCAACTTCTTTAAAACTATTCTGAAAAATACGCGCCATAAACGGCGTAACGGCAACTGTCAGAGGAACGATCGCCGCCCGGTCTCCTATTGAACTCCCTATGATCAGTCTGGTAAACGGAATAATGGAAATCATTAAAATAATAAACGGAAATGAACGAATCATGTTCACAAAGAAATCTAATATCCGATTAATAATCAGATTTTCACACAGACCGCCTTTCTCTGTAATAATAAGAATAACACCCAAAAAAAAGCCTAAAATTGTTGATATAATCCCCGAAATAACTAGCATTTTCAGCGTATCAAAAAAAGCCGGAATAATAATCATCTGACATATTTGCCAAAAGGTATAATTCTTTAATGTCATTATTTTTCGCCTCCTCTATAACCTGTCTGTCTCTAGCTCACGCCAGTTCAAATTGTGTATATCCAGATAGTCTTCTACCTTCTTAAGATGTTCATCGTCCACATTAATCACAAAGATACCCATACTGTCGCCCTGATATTCCTGAATCTTCCCGTCCAGTATAGGGAATACATAATCCAGCTCTTTCGACATCTTCCCGAATAGTTCTCCGTCGCGGATATCATTTACCATATGAGCGATCTGAATATTATGTCCCTGCGCCGGAAGACGGATCTCTTCTTCTCCCAAAAGTCTCCTTAAAGACAACGGCTGTTTGATGAAGATATCCTTGACGGTTCCTTCATCCGCAATCCTGCCCTGCTCCAGAATACAGGCCTTGTTACACGCCTTTCTTACGACTTCCATCTGGTGCGTTACTATAACGATCGTGATACCGATCTTCCGGTTAATCTCCAACAAAAGATCCAGAATAGAATTTGTCGTCTTGGGGTCCAGGGCTGACGTCGCCTCATCACACAGAAGGATCTTCGGTTCCATCGTAAGCGCCCTTGCTATCGCAACTCTTTGTTTCTGCCCGCCGCTTAAGTTCCTTGGCTTTGCATTCATCTTCTCCGTCAGCCCTACCAGTTCCAGCAATTCCTTCACCTTTTTGTCCGTATCTTCCTTGGAATACTTCCAGCATTGCATCGGAAGCGCAATATTCTGATACACCGTCTCCCTCTCCAGAAGAGAAAAATGCTGGAAAATCATACCTACACGCCTGCGGAATTCTCTTAATTCTTTATCTTTCAAGTCTTTTATCTCACACCCGTCCACAGTAAGACTTCCGCCCTGGTAAGATGTCAGTCCGTTAATGCACCGAAGAAGCGTCGATTTGCCCGCGCCGCTTCGTCCTACCAAAGCATAGATATCTCCGTCTTCAATCGTCAGATTGATATCCTCGAGAACGCTCGTTCCGTCATCCTCCCAGATTTTCTTCAAGTTTTTTATCTCGATCAATTTTTTTCCTCCTCGTAAAATCTGCTTTTGATATTTTAATAAAATTTTCTCTCGTTTTCATCATCTACAATTCCAATATTTTCCGGGCCTATTGTGCACCACGCACAAATAATTAGACACCATCTATAAATACATATGATTCATATATTTTATCAATAAACAAACTCTGCGGCGGCATATGTTCATTAAAAAAAGGCATCTGCTGCAAACAGATACCTTTCATGGCGCCCCGCTCCGGGTATTATTTTTTCGTTTGATATCCTTATCTCTATCGAGAAAAGGTTTCACGCTCAAGTTATGGCTCAGCGTGCTTCAAGCATCTCAATAAACGCCGACATTCTCGTATTCAATTGCCCGACGTCACCCGGAGAATAATCCGTAACCACGTCTATATAGGGGATATGCTTCTCCTCATTGACAAAATTACGGACACTGATAGATTCCATATGTACGGAATGACATCCTGACAGAATCATCTCTACGACGCCGTCCACATGGAACTCGTCGATCATTCGCCCAAGTAATTCGATGCGGTTATCATTCGGCGTCATAATTGCACAGCCGATATAAAAATATTTTCTGGCAATCGCTTCATAGACATCCGGATTATCCTCATCCACCAGTTTATCAATCACCTTCGCGCCCGTACAATTCTCAAACGCGACTACGACGCCGCCGTTATCTTCGACAGCTCTCACCACTTTATTCGAATCACCACCAATCGGACATCCGGTAACCAGTATACGCGGCCGGCTCTTCCGGTTTGGATTGATTCGGTACTCTTCCAGAATCTGGTCTGTCAAATGATCCAGATCCTCCGGAATTCTCTCTGTATCCAACCGGTATTTACTTCCATACAGAACGTTAAGCAACTCCATCCCCATAACCGGAGTCGGTTCTAGCTTCATTACTTCGTATAATCTTTTTAATGCCTTCCTCCGACGGTTCTCCAGACGGATCGCCCTCTTGATGTCTTCCTCGGTGATCACAACCTGGAACTTCTCTTCCAGATAATCTTTCAGGCGGATAATCTCTTCCCGCCATAGATTCAGCCCCTTCCTGGATTGAATGTTCGGAAGCTCCATAATAAAGACATCTTTGAACTCAGCCATCATCTCATACATCTTTTTCTTACCGTCACACGTAGTCTCACCGACTACCAGGTCTGAAAAATGAAAATATGGGCATCGGTCCGATATGGCGAATCCATAGCTGGATTTTATTAACGGGCAGACATTCTTGGGAAGCACTGACTCCGCAATCTTTACCGTCTCTTCCGACGAAGAACACAGACCGACAGGAACCGCCCCCATCGCCGTAGCCAATTCCCTGGGAAAATAAGAGCAATATGCCCCGATGACCGGAATATGCCGATCTTTGCACTTTTTTACCTCTAAAAATGATTGTTTCTTCTGTTCTGCAAATTCCTCAAATATTTCTGGCAATTCCTTAATGATATCCATAAATGTTCTCCTCTTATCTTAACCTCCCTATTCTACCACACTCCTTCTCACAAAGACAATCACTCTCAATACAAACATATTGTATTTCATTATGCATAATGCACAATTATCATTTCATCCATTCCTGCTCCTGCAGAATCATACTGATCATGAGCCGCTTTGAGACTGCCGGGTCATTAATATCCACTCCCAGTATCTCATTGATCTTCCCCAACCGGTAAATCATCGTATTACGGTGAATAAATAGTTTTTTCGATGTCATGCTGACATTATTGCCATGCAAGAGATATTCCTTCAAAGTTCTGTAAAAATCCGTTCCTTTCATATGGTCTTCGTTCTTCAGGCTTAAAAGTTCCTTCTCATGATATCTTGCCCTTCCGATATAGGATACCGCACAGGAACAGACAGTCTGAATATAGTAATCGTATTCCATATAGATCTTTCTCTCCGGCTCGGATATCCTTCCCATCTCCAGCGCTTTAACCGTCATAAAGCGCTTATTGCCTACCAGATCGATATCTTCAAAGGCTTCGCTTATCCCGCAAAAAAAACCATACTCATCACATAACATTTCCAATATAGAATAGATGGTTTTCTCCACATCTTTCGCGTGTACTCCCGAAAACAGCGTGTATAGTCTGCTTCCCTTCATATAAATATATGCGTCCGGATATGTATCCGCAAGATGATTCGCTGCTTTCTGAAGCCGGAGCAGATTATAATCACCCATCTCCAATACGGCTACTATAAAATCAGGATGTACATAAGTATCATACATGGAACATATTTCTTTCATCTCCATGCTGTTCCCCGCTTCTTCATCAAAGAAACTTCTGGCAATCATACGCCGAAGCGCCGACGCATGGTAGGTCACCCTGTGCCCGTATCGTTCCATCAGCAAACCGACTCCCTGACACAGAATATCATTCACCTGACAAATCATTTCCTTCGTGATACATTCAGGCGCTTGGCCCGATGCCGGCTCCATAATACAAAAACCTTCTGTATTGCCTTTGACCACGATTCTATTAACCGATTTAACTCCTTCTTTTTCTTCTACTAAGATTGAATTGCCCGGAAATTCTTCGTTCTGTTCATCTATACAACGTGCGGCAAGACGCAGAAGCATTCCATTGCGTTTCTTACAGGCAGAACTCCCCATATCCGAATCTTCATAAGAAGTTGAAAGTATCTTTCCTCCAATATCTGCAACAATAATCCTGGTTCCTGTATACTCCGCGATATCATATACCATATTCTCAATCGTACCTTCGCTCCTCAACAGCTCAAACACCTTTTTATAACAGACATTAATATTGAACTCATCTTTCATGTACATATGCCCTCATTCCCGCAACAATGTAAATAATACTTTGATACATGATACATCAATATATATTCATATTACTTTCTATTATATTAGGGGGAAATTTTTCTGTCCAATCGTTAATGTCGATAATCGAATGTACTTATAGTTATATTAAATATCACTGCTGTAAATTTTCTTCGCCTTGAAATTACTGGTTTTTGACAGAAAAAATATAATGAGGCATATCCACACCCCGGTAATGTTTGATGAATGTCCCGCCCTGGGTCATTCCATTTCGCTTTGCGACATTTTGAGAAGCAATATTACTGTCCCTGATAATGGAAAATACTTCATCGGCCTTAAGTACCGTGAATGCATATTCCTTACAGGCTTTTGCCGCCTCCGTCGCATATCCCTGATGCCAGTATCTCTTCTGAAACAGATATCCGATCTCAAGAACCTGTCTCCCCGGAATGTCCTGCAGAGTCAGTCCGCATTGACCTATCATCTCCCCTGTTTCTTTTAAAATAACGGCAAAAAGCCCGAATCCGTCTTCTTTATAACGGACAAACTGTTTATCCAGCCAGCTTCTGACCTCCTCGTCACTGAACGCTCCTTCATACGCATACATGACTTCTTCATCCTTAAGAATCTTACACAAGTCACCGTAATCAGTCGGCTCCATCTGCCTTAACCGCAATCGTTCTGTCTCTGCGAAAATCTTATCCGAAACTCTGCATTCCATGAATCTGCGAAACATAACGAATCCATTCTTTTCATAAAACCCAATTGCCGATTTATTAAATTCCCACACATCCAGCTCTATCCGGTCAAACCCTCTTTCTTTGGCATCCCGTTTCATAAACTCAAGCAACTCTGTACCTACTCCCTGCCGCCGGACTCCTTCGTCTACGGCAATCTCTTCCACATGGTATATCTTCCGGCCCAAGTTGTACGGTGACTCCGGTTTCGTGATATAAGAAACACATACCATCCCACAGATACTGCCGTCTTGCTCCGCAACGATAATATTCCCTTCTTCTCCCTCCAGAATCTCACGCGCCAGATCCTGCATCTCCCGGCCAAATCCCGGTTTGAATATATCCGGACGTCCCTTGACATGCATGTCGTTTACCTGTCTTCTTAACTCATTGATCCTCTCCAGATCCTTTTCTTCCGCAAAACGTATCATAGTATTATCCTTCCAGATTTTTAGAATATTCCCACTAAATCGCTTTGATCCTCTCGATCGCCTCTACGGTATTCTCATAGGAGCCAAACGCAGTCAGGCGGAAATATCCTTCCCCGCTTGGTCCGAAGCCGGACCCCGGCGTCCCGACCACATTCGCTCTCTCAAGCAGATAGTCGAAAAATTCCCAGGAGGACATGCCCTTCGGCGTCTGAAGCCAGATGTAAGGTGCGTTCACCCCGCCGGACACCTGATATCCTGCAGACTTAAGCCCTTCGTAGATCACTTCGGCGTTCTTCATATAATATGCGACCTGCTCTTTTAACTGTGCTTTGCCCGCTTCAGAATAGACTGCTTCGCCGGCCCTCTGCACGATATACGGCGCCCCGTTGTATTTCGTGCCGTGCCGCCTCGCCCATAGAGAATGGAGCGTCACATCCCCGCACTTTACGTCCTTAGGGATTACCGTAGCCCCAAGCCTTACGCCCGTAAATCCTGCGTTCTTAGAAAAACTTCTCAGCTCGACCGCGCAGGTTCTCGCCCCTTCACATTCATAAATCGTATGCGGGACATCCTCCTCGGTTATATATGCTTCATAAGCCGCGTCATATATAATAACCGCCCCGGCTTTGTTCGCGTAATCCACCCATTCCTGAAGCTGTGCCTTAGTGATCGTAGATCCGGTGGGATTATTCGGGAAACACAGATAGATAATATCCGGCGTCTCCTTCGGAAGCACAGGCGCAAAATCCGTCTCCTTCGTACATGGCATATAGATCACATCGCTCCAGGTCCCTTTTTCCTGATCATAAGTACCCGTACGTCCTGCCATTACATTCGTATCCACATACACCGGATACACAGGATCACACACGGCAATCTTGTTATCTCTCGCAAAGATCTCCTGGATATTGCCTGAATCGCATTTTGCCCCGTCGGAGATAAATATCTCATCCGCCTGGATGACGCACCCCCTGTCCTGATAATCATTCTTCGCCATAGCGCTTCTTAAAAATTCATAACCAAGATCCGGCGCATATCCGCGGAAGGACTCTGCATGCGCCATCTCGTCCACCGCGCCGTGCAGGGCTTCGATAATTGCAGGCGCCAAAGGCTGCGTCACGTCTCCGATTCCAAGACGGATAATTCTTTTATCCGGATTCTCCTCCTGAAATACCGCCACTTTCTTCCCTATCGTAGAAAAAAGATAGCTTCCCGGTAATTTCAGATAATCCTCATTTACTCTAAACATTGTCGTCTCTCCTTAAATTCTTTGATCCGTTTTCCATGCTCTCTGAAAATTTCTATACAAAAAATCTCTATACAAAAATCTCTGTATAAGTTAAATATTACTAACTCAACTCTATCTCTCCGTCAAAAACAACCTCTGCCGGTCCGGTCATATAGACCCTGCCGGATTCCTGATCCCATTCGACGATCAAGTTTCCTCCCAGCAGCTTCACAGTAACCCTGCGCTCTGCCAGACCGTTCAGAATACTTGCCACAACTGCCGCGCAGGCCCCTGTCCCGCAGGCAAGCGTCTCACCGGAGCCTCTCTCCCACACACGCATCTCGATCATCTCACGGTCGATCACCCGCACGAACTCCGTATTGATCCTCTTCGGGAATCTCTCATGATTTTCGAACATCGGCCCGACCTTCTCAATATCAAGCCCTTCTATATCCTCAAGGAAGACTACCGCATGAGGATTCCCCATGGACACACCTGTTATATGGTATTCCATTCCGTCCACTACGACAGGCTCATCGATAACCTGCTTCCTATCCGCATCGTCGCCCTCTTCCTCTACATGTACCCCTCCTAACACGCTGTCTTCATCTAACACACATTCCCCGTCTTCTTCTTCACAGATAATCGGGATCCGATTTGCCCTTAACTCTGGTCTTCCCATATCTACTCTCACAAGTGAAACTTTCCCGTCTTTTACGGTAAGCTCCAGATACTTGATCCCTCCAAGTGTCTCCACCGATATACTGGTCTTATCTGTAAGACCGTAATCATAGACGTATTTCGCAACGCATCGGATTCCGTTTCCGCACATCTCGCTCCTGGAACCGTCGGCATTATACATCACCATCTCAAAATCCGCCTTCTCGGAAGGACAGATCAGGATCAAACCGTCTGAACCGATCCCAAAGTGTCTGTCGCTTACACGCTTCGCTGTTTCCGATGGATTCTCCACCATCTCCTCCATACAATTCACATAGACATAATCATTTCCCAATCCCTGCATCTTTGTAAATCTCATCTCGTAAACTTCCTTTCTTTTCCTGTTATTATGCCATCACCCGCAGTACCATCTGCGCCGTCTCCACCATATTGGTTCCGCTCTCCATACTGCTCTTCTGCAGATACTTATGAGCCTCCGTCTCCGACATATGATTCCGTGACATCAATAATTCTTTGGCCTGCGTAATCAGCTCCTGCTGCTTTGGGTTCCGATTCTTCAGACCTTCCCTCCGCTTCTTGCGCTTTCTTTCCACGGATTTAAGCATCATCTCCATCGTATTCATCAAATCATATACCTTGATGGGCATAGAAAGCCCTACGATCCCTTCCGGATCATCTTCACCCCATCTGCCCGGAGATGCGATCAATAGCATCTCGAAGCGGTCTGACAGATATTCCCTTAACTCCGTGTACATCATATCCTTCATCTTATAACCGCAAACCACGATCCCATCATCCGCCGCATCCGCATAATTCAGAGCCTGGGCGCCCGTGGTACAGACACCGGTAACATTCATCCCGCCCCGCACTAACAGGTTTCGAATATTGGCCGCATTATCTCTGTTCGGAAATACTACTATAATACCAACCAAACTCACACCTCCTGTCCTTCGCTATGCTCCTCAATGCAATGATGTACCGGCAGCTATATCCGATGCAAATATCTGCCGATCTCCCAATCCGTCACCTGCGCATGATACTCCATGTATTCCTTTTCCTTCGCCCGGATATATTTTCCCGCCAGATCTTCTCCCATCACCGCGCGGATATACGCGTCCTTTTTGAATTCCTCCGCCGCTTCGCGAAGGCTTCCCGGAAGGGCGTCAATCCCCGCGTCCTTTCTCTGGGCGTCCGTCATCTCAAAGATATTACAGTCTACGCTCGGCTGTGGCACGACCTCATTCTTGATACCGTCTAAACCTGCCGCAAGACACACCGCCAGCGCAAGATACGGGTTCGACGACGGGTCCGGGCTTCGAAGTTCAATCCTTGTGTCCGCTCCTCTTGAAGCCGGCACCCGTATCAACGGAGTCCGGTTCCTGGCAGACCATGCAATATAGACAGGCGCCTCATAACCGGGTACCAGCCTCTTATAAGAATTCACCAGCGGATTCGTGATGAAAGTAATCGCCTTCATGTGTTTCATAAGCCCGCCGATAAAGTAATAAGCTTCCCTGCTCAATCCTCTCTCGTCCCTGGCATCTGCAAATATATTGACACCGTCCCGGCTGAGCGACATGTTGGTATGCATTCCCGAACCATGAACCCCATACTTCGGCTTCGGCATAAACGTGGCATGAAGCCCGTGCCTCTTTGCTATTGTCTTTACTACCATCTTAAAGGTCATAATATTATCTGCCGTCGCCAGAGCCTCATCATACTGAAAATCTATCTCATGCTGCGCCGGCGCCACCTCATGGTGGGAAGACTCTATGACAAATCCCATCTCCTCCAGAGTCAGCACTATATCCCTGCGTGCATTTTCCCCGAGATCCATAGGCCCCAAGTCAAAATACGTCGCGCTTTCATGGGATATGGTGGTGGGAAGCCCGTCCTCATCCGTATGGAAAAGGAAGAACTCACATTCCGGTCCCACGTTGAATTCATATCCCATAGCTTTCGCTTCCGACATCACTTTCTTCAGGACATATCTGGGATCACTCTCAAAAACCCTGCCGTCCGCCTTATATACGTCACAGATCAGACGCGCCACTTTACCCTGCTGCGGCCTCCACGGAAATATCTCAAAAGTGTTCGGATCCGGATATAGATACATATCCGAATCTTCCGCTCTGGTAAAGCCTTCTATAGAAGAACCGTCGAACATGACCCGGTTATCCAGCGCCTTCTCAAGCTGATTGGTCGTAACCGCAATATTCTTCAGCGTCCCGAATATATCGGTAAACTGCAGGCGGATAAACCCGACATCCTCCTCTTCCACCATCCTCATGATATCTTGCTTTGTATAATTATTCATTCCATCTTCCTCCCGAGACTCGATATCTAAACTATGATTCACAATGCCAGACCATGATCCCTGACAAATCTTGTCCTGATAATCGAATAGGGAAGACCTTTCCCTACTCGCCGCGCCCCCCGTGCGCCGCCTTAGCGGCATACTCCCTCTGCACGGGGCTGTACAATCGAGTAGGGAAGACTTTTCCCTACTCGCCGCGCCCCCCGTGCGCCGCCTTAGCGGCATACTTCTTCTGCACGGGGCTGCGCATAAAAATGGGCGCTCTCATCCTGTGATGAAAACGCCATTGTTTCACTCGAATACTTTCTTCTATTCTTTCAAGGCAGCTGTATCCTACTCTTCATCCTCGAGCCATTCTCCTTCTTCATTCGTAATATAAGAGTTGCCGTTGTTGCAGCCGCATTTGATTCCTCTCTTAATCGGCGCAAGGCAGAATCCTTTGATCACTCCAAACAGAATGCAGCATAAAATTACCAGTACCTTCTCCGCCGGCGTCCAGTCTCTTCTGAAAAAATCTTTAACAGCTTCCCATATCTCTCTCATCGTCATATCATGTCCTCCTGCATATCCTTCGCCACTTTTCACTGATCGGCAAACCGCCGGACTCCCTTGACGGATTAGCCGCCGCTTTTGCTATCGGATTTATTATATGACATTTTCGGCTAAAAAGAAAGACCCAATTCAAAAAAAGAAAAACTGTTGTTACAAGAATTTTAATTGACATTTCCATTAAAGTGACATACAATAATATAACCAAACAGAAAGGAGACTCTTGCCATGGAAAATACGCTGAGTGTTGCAAAAATGTTTAATAATCTGTATAAGGCAGAAAATGGCATCAATATGGATCAGATGAGAATGCATAAGATGATGTATCTTGTCCAGAGAGAGTCTCTTATGCATCATAAAGTTCCCCTTTTTGATGCTCAATTCGAAGGTTGGATGTACGGTCCTGTTTTGGTCGAAATAAGAAGTGCATACGGTACCGGTGAGTTATTTCAGGATGTACCTGATGACCTCTCCGCCGAAGCAAAGGAGCTGGCGAGATCTGTTTACCAGCGATACAACAAATTATCATCCTGGCAACTGAGCAGTCTGTCTCACGGAGAAGTTTCATGGAAACATTCGCGAGAAGGTTTAGATGCCGGCGCAAGCGGTTCAGTTCCGTTAAAATTAGCCGATATGCGTTTGGATGCCGCACGGGAACTGTTAAGAAGAGAAGATTCATAGATTATCGCAGGATGGTGGTTAATATTAATGTACAAGAGCAGCGAGAACTGTTACGCTCTCGGTTTAAAATTGATTTTTTAACTTCCGACAAGGCAAATATAACAAAAATTCAAGCTTTTCATTCCAGCAAAAGTGGAACAGACCTTGAAGCCTACTTAAAAGAAAACGCATGGAGCGAGGATCAACAGGGTATTACAAAAGTATACCTGGTAAAGGATGTTGAAACCGACGACATCGTTTTCTTTTTTGCTTTGAGCGCAGGACTGCTCTACAAAGAGATCGGTGCTGAAGACAGCAAACTATCCGCTGTAGAAAAAGAAATCGTCGACTGCTGCGTGAAAGCTTTTCTTGAAAGAAACAGTGACATCACACCAGACCTGGTCTTTTCATGGTATGATAACGAACCAATTGATAAAGAAAAGCTGCGGAAACTCATTGATGTCAGGATAAAACTTAAGTCGGCTGCAGAATCAGATCCAGAAAAAACAAAGAATTCCGTTAATGTCAAGCAGGTTTCAGAGACTTTTCCAGGTATTGTACTCACACATTTCTGCAAAAATGCAGACTATTCATTCTCAGAAAGACTGGCATTTCCTATTGGTTTTTATGTTTTTTGGGAAATTGTAGTGAAAGAGGTGCTTCATATAGCTTCCCTGTTGGGATGCCGATATCTATATCTTTTCGCTGCTGACAACACAGAACAAACACCCTCCAGCACAACAGTTATGTATTCTGAATATTGGGATGAAGACGATACCGACACAATACCTGTCTATAAGCTTGTTGAATACTATAAAAATGAATTAAAATTTGAAGACGTTCAAGATATAACAATATTAAAGCCATATTACGACTTTCCATGCTTTAGCCTGATTCAGGCAATTGACAGATTACCAGAGCATCGAGAAGCCGCTTGGATCCAGCACTCTGATGTCGACACTTAAATCAAGCATATGTTACATAAAAGATTTTATTATCTTACAAATGAGGTGATATGATTATGGGACTTGCAATACCAATAGAAACAAGCGCGCGCCACATCCATCTGTGCCGCGAAGATTTTGATATCCTGTTCGGCAAAGGAAAAGAACTGACCTTCAAAGCCGAACTAAGCCAGCCCGGACAATACGTCTGCGAGGAACGTCTCGCTGTAAGAGGCCCCAAAAGCTCTTTTGAAAACGTTGCCGTGCTCGGCCCTTTCCGTAATGAGACACAAGTTGAGATCTCCATGACGGATTCCCGTAAGCTTGGAATCCCCGGCATCATCCGTCAGTCCGGAGACACCAAAGATACCCCCGGCTGTATACTGGAAGGCCCCGAGGGAAGTATCGAACTGGATCACGGCGTCATCGTCGCCAAAAGGCACATTCATATGACTCCGGTACAGGCGATCCAACTGAACGTCAAAGACAACGATGAAGTATTCGTAATCATGGAGAGCTTTGAACGTTCCCTGATATTCGCCGACGTAGTGGTGCGTGTCCACCCGAACTTCGCCCTCGCCATGCATGTGGATACGGACGAAGCAAATGCTTTCGCCAATGAAAACAATCCCACCGGCGCCCTTCTTAAACTCTTCGGCGGAAGAACCTATAACCTGCAAAAATGGGCGGAAGAACTGCAGAATGGCATCAACCGGTTTTAGCGCGCTTCACAGAATGTGCCTGCAATCGGCAAACCGTGTGCTCTGTTACACCTTTGCCGTGAGCGTCTTTGCGCTGACCCCTTCTAACATCCCCAGCTTCCCCGACAGGGAGCTGGTGACGTCTCCGGGGGCGTCAATCACCACACTGATGATGGAAACCCTCTTCTCTCTGTAGGGAATTCCCATGCGTCCAACCACATACTGTCGGAATTCATGAAGCAGCTCATTCACCTTTCCCGCCGCTTCCTCGTCCTTAATTATAATACTGACTACGGATACTCTGCTGTTCACTCTTCTTTCTTCCTTTCTTGTACTCTTATCATCTCACCGTATCCGGCGGTAATTCATCCGCAACAATCATCGGAAAAATATAGTCTTATACTGTATATCAATTGTATATTAATTGAATATTAATTGTATATCAATCTTTTATCTGCCGCCCCATCACGTTCATATGATAATCTTCCTTATAGATTAACTCCGACACCGGAACGATCTGATATCCACGTCCCTTAAGTCCTGCAATCAGCGCTTCCAACGCATCCGCCGTATATTTCGTACCACAGTGCAGACGGATGATCGCCCCATTCTCCAGGCTCTCATGATTCATCACAACTTCCACGATGCTGTCGGCGCCGTAATCCTTCCAGTCAAAACTATCAACCGACCACTGAATCGGATAATAGCCGCACGACTGTATATTCCGTATCACAGAATCATCATAGTTATCATACGGCAGCCGGAATAGATTCATCCCGATGCCGGTCAGCGTCTCAACCTTCTTATGGGCGTTCATGATCTCTTCTTTCTGCTCTTCCTCCGTAAGACCCATCATATTCCGGTGACTCTCACTGTGATTCCCGATATCATGCCCTGCTTCCTGAATTGCTTTCACATCTTCCGGATACTTTCCTGCCCATTCCCCTGTCAGGAAAAATGTGGCAAGAACCCCCTGCTCTTTTAAGATCTTAAGAATCCTTGCCATATCCTCGTCTCCCCACGCCGCCTCAAAGGTCAGCGCAACCCTCTTCTCCTTCGTCTCCACAGCACATATCGGCATCTCCTTTCCGTTTACATTACTGGAAACCGTAGTATACCCGGAAAGATATTGATACGAACCCATCAGCGCAATCACCAATACCAGCGCCAATATCCCATGATTTCTCCATCTTCTGACCGTTTCTTTCATTGACATAACCTCAGACATACGTCTTTACTACAGTATATGTCTTTCCCGGTCAGCCATGCACAAAAGAAAACACTACCTTCTCTTCCACATTGGTGGTATACTAATGATGTATTAAGATGCCGGGGCCATAATACCTTGACCCCAACATCATATTGAGAAAGAAAGGTAAATTTTATTTATATGAAGAAAATGCTTGGCAATATTTTATATACATTTATAATACTTCTGATCGCGACCGGCCTGGCATTCTTATTCTTCCATTTTGTGAAGGACAATACTGCCAATATCGCGCTCATCTATATCCTGGCGCTGATCCTGATCGCTAAGGGGACAACCGGATATCTATACGGTATCTTTTCCTCTCTGTTCTGTGTAAGCTTCATCAACGCCTGCTTTACTTATCCGTTCTTTGAGATCAACTTCGCCTTGAGCGGATACCCTATTACATTTGTCTGCATGCTGATCATCGCTGTCACAACCAGCGCCATGACCACCAAACTTACCAAGCAGGACGAGATCATCGCGGAACGTGAGCGAAAACTTAACGAAGCAGAAAAGGAGCGAATCCGTGCAAATCTTCTGCGTGCAATCTCCCACGACCTCCGTACTCCTCTGACCAGTATCATCGGTTCTTCTGCCTCTTATATCGAGAATTACAGCACGCTTGATTCCGATGAGAAACTGGAGTTGATTACCACAATCAACGAAGACGCCAACTGGCTTCTGAATATGGTAGAAAATCTCCTGTCCGTCACAAGAATCCAGAGCGACAAACACGAAGTCACCAAAGAACCAGAGCTTGTAGAAGAGGTTGTTTCCGAAGCAATCGACAGACTGGAAAAACGACTGCCGGGCGCTTCCGTCAATGTCTCCGCCCCTGACGATATACTGATGATTCCTATGGATTTTTTGCTGATCGAACAGGTCCTGATCAATCTTCTGGAAAATGCCCTGGTTCACTCCGAAAGCACCAAACCGGCGGAACTGGTCATTACGAACGACGAGACTTCGGTCACATTCCATGTCATCGACTATGGGAAAGGAATTCCCGAGGCCGCGCTGCCGGATATTTTCAGCGGGCAGTATGACAGTTCTTCCTCTTCAGATACCCGGCGGGGCAGGGGAATCGGACTATCTATCTGCCGCACAATTATACAGGCGCACGGCGGAACGATTAACGCACACAATCATGAAAGCGGCGCGGAATTTGCTTTTTCCCTTCCTAAAACATAACCTATAAAAAAACTCAATTCATTGTTATAACTCAACAATGGTTTCAGATGCAACATCGTT
>CANODD010000003.1 GCA_947564705.1 uncultured Dorea sp.
CTACGATGGTTGTATTCTTCATCCTGCAGAAGCAGTTTGCGGAAGGTATTACAGGAGCCGTAAAATAGAATGTAAATAGGGTATCAGAGTAAGAAGAATTTAGATAATAATCTGACTTCCCCAAAACCGGTACAGCGGATATAGATTACAATAGTCAGACTGCCAGGAGACAGAGACTGTACTGCATAGGAGTTCTCAAAAATGTTCCTGGGAAATCAGTCAGAATAGAAATGCATAATATCTTCCCGGGAATGCACATCAATCATATAAAGGGGATGTCGGTTATTATAATTGCATTTGGGGAGTATGTCTGCGGCATATTCCCAAGGCAGACGGCATGCGGGAGATCAGCAGGTGAGGGTTTCCTGTATGCTATATTTATATCTGCGGGAGAATATTTTTATTGAGAAAGGAGTCAGAATAATGGGAGAATTTATTCTGAATGTAATCCACAGGCCAGAGATGGTGCCGGAGTATTCGGCGACAGTCACCGGTCATGGAAAGGAAGAAGATATAGGGGATAAAAAGCTTCTGACGGAGTCGCTGGATATCTTCAAGACGCAGCAGAGGATTGCACATGAGAATGGGCTTAAGGTTACCATTCACATGACTTATGCAGCGCTGTTTAATACAGAGGCAGTACAGATCGCCAAAGAAGATCATGAGAAATACGGCGATGAGATCGCATTGTCTCTTTTGGGGCTTCCCTGTGAACAGTTCAGGGAAAAGTATAAGACCAAGGATTTCTGTATCTGGATGTTTTCCATGGAGGATAAGAAGAAGATTGTTGATGATGTATTTTCCAAATTCAATGAGATATTTGGATTCTATCCGGAGTCCACGGGATCTTATTATATGGACGCGGATCTTACCAATTATATTAAAGCGGCATATCCATCCGTGAAATGCGCGATCGCAACTTGTTGGGAGGAAGGCCCAAAGGCATATCATACCTGCAATAATTCCTGGTATACATTGTTTGACGGAGGTCCGTGGGCGCCTTGGATTCCGTCAAAACAGAATACTCATGCACCGGCGGCAAACAAGGAGGAAGACAGCGGAATCGTTGCAATTCCACATCTTTCCAGGGATCTGATTGCCTGTTATGACGGTAATGGTTCAAACTTCGGGACGCATCCGCAGAATGTACTGCGGGGTATGATCTATGACACAAAGACCTGGGAATTCCCCTATCTGTATAATCTGATCGATCAGTACCGGGCGCAGGAGAAGTATAATAACGGATATGCATATAACATGATGTTCGTAGGACCGGGATGGATGAATAAGATGGGCCGGTGGGAGGCGCCTTATGAGCTGCTTCTTAAGTCCTATTCTGACGGGTGCAAGTATTATGGAGACCTGAAAAAAGAAGGAAAGCTTATTGATATGACCATGGCGGAATTTGCGGATTATTACCGCACAAAGAAGACGTATACGGAACCGGAGTGTGCTCTGTGGCGGGATATTCTTTACGGTTCCCACAAGCAGATATTCTGGTATACAGATCCTTATATGAGAGCCGGGGTCAATATGGATCAGGGCGGAGCTATCTTCGACCTGCGTCCTTATGCTGCGAAACTTAAGTGGGAGGTCGGTATCGGGACGAAACATGTGCAGGATGCTTCTTATCCGTTCCTGATTCAGGAGAAATACCGGGCAGGCTATTTTACCCATTATGCGGGAGAGGGAACGATACGAAGCGCCAAGATCTGCCATAATGGTGAGGAAGTGGATCTGTGCCTGTGCCGTACGAAAGCGCAATTCTCCAGGGAAGGGGATACCAGGATCCTGACGCTTCATCCGGTGGAAGTCGAATTTTGTGATCTGACGGTAAAGCTTCAGACCAGGATATACTTTGAGGAAGGAACCGGTACGATCCGCATTGCACGAGAAATACTTGAGATGAGTAATCCGGATGCAGAGGTGGAGATCAATGAATACATGGTGGCATGTTATGGTACGACGGAATATCCGGAGGATATGAGCGGAATCCTGCTTCGATGCGAGGGAGAAGAGCCAGAAGAGATTATTTACGAGTATAGATGCAGGGAGAAGAGCGCGGCGGGTGCGAAGTCGGTGTCTGCCGTTATCCCGGCAATTGGAACGAAGGTGTCTATGGAGGCATCGAAGGGGGCGGAAGGATATATCCGGGAGGGATATGCATTCTCACCCATGTTCACTCTGGGATATAAGAAGAAAGTGTCGGATAAGGAGGTCTTTGAAACATGGCTCAAGCTGGAAAAGGCAGATTAAATTACAGGTGCCCTTCTTGTTTCATGAGGGATCTGGATATCGATATGTTTTACGATAAAGAAAAGGATGAATACTATTGCCTGCGTTGCCAATATACAGGGAAAGAGGCGGATATATTAAAGGATAACGAACAGGTGAGAACTAAATATAAGGCAATGTATCAGAGATATTCGGAATTTGATTTTGAATAAAAATCTAGATCTGAAGACAGGGATTAACAGAGGAATTGACATGAGGAAAATGATATATGGTGTAGATTTGGGATGGGTTACGCAGTTGGAAGCCATGGGCTATCGGTGGCAGAACGAAGTTGGGGAAGAGAAGGATATTGTTGAGATATCCAGAGGACTTGGGGTGAATGCAGTACGTCTGCGCGTGTTTGTGAATCCTCCTAAGGGGGCTTTCTGGCAGAAGACGGAAAATGAGATCTGCATGCTTGGTTATTGTGACGCGGAAAATGTGCTTAAGATGGCGGACCGTGTAACAAAGCAGGGAATGAAGCTGATGATTGATTTTCATTACAGTAATCATTTTGCAGATCCGATGTACCAGGATCTTCCGCAGGAATGGAGAAATGATACGGACAGAGAGCTGGAACGGCGGGTTTCGGATCATACGAGGGAGGTATTGAAGCTTCTTTTGGAGCATGGTATTCGTCCTGACTGGGTACAGACGGGCAACGAGATTAATAACGGATTGATGTGGCCCAGGGGAAATCTCCGGGAGAAGCCAAAGCAGTTGGTGCGTTTCTTGAATGCCGGCTATGACGCGGTTAAGGAAGTGTGTCCGGACTGCCAGGTGATCACACATCTGGCAGCAGTGTGCGATGAGTCTCTGTGCAGGCCGTTTCTGGATAATTTCTTCACGGAAAACGGAAGGACTGATATACTGGGATTCTCATATTACCCCTACTGGGAACGGTTTGAAAGTGACAAGGACATATTGTCAGAAAAGCTGAGAGAATACGCCGGAACATACCATAAGCCAGTAATGATTGTGGAGACGGGCGGACTGGATTATGACGACGAGGGCAGTTACAAGATTGTAACAGACTGCATCGGCGCGATGAAAGAGCAGGGGGATCAAGAGGAGTCAGGAATCTTCTACTGGGAGCCGGAGGCGACGGCAGAGATTCTGCCGGACGGATACCCGCTGTGTGCGGCGAGGCTGGCAGGAGAGAAGATATTACGGTATAATAAGGCATTGCAGGCATATAGGGATAATCTATAGAGATAACAAATGATGTATTTCGGAGGGTAGGGAATGTATAGCAGCAGGATTGTAGAACAGGTAATCAGGGCGCCGAAGCCCCTGACGGGAGTCCTCAAAGTGGTTATGATTGTTTTTGCGGTGATCTTCCTTTTATTGGGCGTCGTGATTTCAAGAGGGTTCATGCTCTCAGGCTTTCTGTTCGTAGTGCTTTACTATTTTTATAATGTCTGCAGCCGGAAGGAATATGAGTATATCCTGGAAGACAATCAGCTTGCCGTCGATGTTATACTGGGGCAAAGTCATCGCAGATCCTGTCATGTTCTTGATATGGATGGCTTAGAAGTGCTTGCGCCAAACTGGCATGATGCGGTGGCCGGATATCGGAAAAACGGAGGCGGCGTCAAACTTCCAAAATATGATTATACTTCCTACGAGGAAAATACACCTTTTTATACGATGATTATCACGGACGGCCATAAGAAGATCAAACTCTTATTGGAAATGAGTGATAATATGCTGCGGGCGATCAAGAGAAGATATCCTGACAGAGTATATTTAGAATAACAGTAGAAACCCGCAGCACACAAAAGACCTGTGCACTGCGGGGTTCTGTTAAGTTTCGGATCATCAAAAAGCTTTATCTTAATTGAAGGAATCCGGACTTTCATATTTGTGGGGACTTGAGCACCAGCCGTCCTGGTACTTGATTGTCATATACACGGTCTCGTCTCCGTTAGAGAGCTTCAGGTAGCATATATCGTCTTCGAATTTGTCTGTTATCTCGATTTTCTGATCATAATAGTATACCCAGACCGTACCGTCGTCTTTATAGTCTACTTTGGGATCGTTAAGCTGCTCCAGCAGTTCTTCTTCTGTCAGAGGGCGCTCGGTTCCGTCTGGTTCATATGCGATACCGCCTCCGCCGTATTCTTTTGTTTCGCCGTCTTCTGACGGAATGGAGATGTTATAAGATCCGTCAGAATTATATTCAAAAGTTGCGCTTGTCTGGTCTCCTTCAATCCAAAGCTGAATCGTTCTCTGGATACCGCCGATATCCGCCGCATATGCGATACCGCTTCCGCCTGCCACAATCAGACATGTTGATATGACTGCCGCCGCCGCTTTTAGTTTTGCTTTTTTATTCATGATTGCCATATTCTCTACCTCCAGGGATATTTCGCCGGAGGTCTGTAACACCGAAAATGCCTGTTTATATTTTTCTCTATTCGTCATCTTCCCATTCCTCCTGCAATTTTTCTTTGAGCAGCGATCGTCCGCGTGACAGCCTGACTTTGACATTGCTTTCGGATATTTTCAGAATATCGGCAATTTCACGTATGGCGTAATCTTCATAATAGAACAGATGGATGACGATCCGGAATTTTTCCGGAAGCGCCATTACCGTTTCAAATAATTCTTCCGATTCCGGCGTCTCAAATGTCAGCGACTCCATATAATCTTCAAGCGGTCTTTTATTTTTCCGCCAGAATGAGCGGTTTATATTCTTGGCTTTATTGATTGCCACCCGTATCAGCCATGCGCGTATATGCTGCTCGTTATCAAATTCTTTTCTTAATGAGTAGTACTGAATGAATGTCTCCTGAACAATATCTTTTGCATCTTCCGCGTTTTTACAGATATTAAAAGCAACTGCATAGAGGTTGTTCTGGTATTTTTCAAACAGCTCTTGTACTGATTGTCTCATGAGCGCTCCTTTGTGGTTGTTTGAAAGCCTTTCACTAATAGTACAACTCAAAAGATAAAAAGGTTACAAAATATCCGGAGGTTTTTATGTACAGTACAGCATTGCATGAATTTCGAAGTAAAAGGTGCCTGGCTAATTCTTTATCTTGCAGATATCTTCGATCATATCCAATTCTTCCTGTGAAAAATATGTATTCTGTGTTACGGATATATTCTCGGCAATTTGCGCAGGTTTCGACGCGCCGATCAGCACAGAGCAGACCTCATCGTCTTTCAGTACCCAGGAAAGGGCCATCTGTGCAAGCGTCTGGCCTCTTTGTCCCGCAAGATCATTCAGGCGCCTGATCTGGTCAAGCCGTTCCTCTGTCAGATCTTGTGCGTGTAAAAACCTGTGATCTCTGGCGATTCGGCTGTCCGATGGAATACCGTGCAGATATTTATCCGTAAGCATGCCCTGGGCCAGCGGACTGAATGCAATGATTCCGATTCCGGCCTCTTTACAGTATGCTTTAACCCCGTCCTCCTCGATCGTTCGGTCAAAGATGGAGTACCTCCGTTGGTTTACAATCACCGGGCAGTGCTGCTCTCTTAAGAAATCTGCCGCCTTCTTGGTATATTCCTTATTATAATTAGATATCCCGATATAGAGGGCTTTGCCGCTTCTTACTATATCCACAAGAGCCGTCATGGTTTCTTCAAGCGGAGTATCCGGATCCATACGATGATGGTAGAAGATATCTACATAATCAAGCTTCATACGCTTCAGGCTCTGGTCGATGCTTGCCATAAGATATTTCCTGCTTCCATGATCTCCGTAAGGGCCTTTCCACATATCATATCCGGCCTTGGTCGTGATCAGAAGTTCGTCCCGGTAAGGTGCAAAATCATCCTTCATAAG
Organism: uncultured Dorea sp.; assembly: GCA_947564705.1. Classification (GTDB taxonomy): domain Bacteria; phylum Bacillota; class Clostridia; order Lachnospirales; family Lachnospiraceae; genus Sporofaciens. Next base: position 6,071 of record CANODD010000003.1, read on the forward strand.
TCTTCCCAGACTTTCCTCTGCGCTTCCGTATACAGGGCCGTAATTATTGGCCAGGTCAAACTGTGTGATCCCGTGGTCAAATGCCGTCCGGCACATGGCTCTCATATTGTCGTAGTTATCCTTCGAACCGAAATTATGCCAGAAACCCAGGGAAACGGCCGGGAACATAAGCCCGCTTCTCCCAACCCGATTGTATGCCATCTTGTCATAACGTTCCTGGTCTGCTACATAAATATTCCAATGTTCCATCTCTTTTCCTCCTTTAATTAAGAATTGTATCTGGATGGCAGGCGTTCAATGTCATCCAGATAATAATTATTCTTTTATATCTTCTCGATCATACATGAGTGCTTTCGTTTCGTATTTTTGGAATCCTTATCATACGTGATGCCTACCAGCAAGATATCTCCGCCATATCCTGACAATGCCGCAGGATATCTTCGTTCCCTGATCTGGGTAATTGCACCTTGAGCTGCCAGATTCCATTTTAACTCAATTACCAGCGCCGGCATAGGTGATAATTTTTTTGGGAAATACACGATGTCCGCATATCCGTCCCCCGAAGGTAATTCTTCAAATTTTAGATAATAATCTTTGTGCGAATTCCAATCGAATCTCCTCGTTCGGAATATGAACGGTTTTTGTTTCCTTATCGTAGGCCAGATATCCCAGATGAATCAACAGGGTCAGCACATCGTTGTGATCCTGAAAAGAAACAAGATCGTTGGCGAATCCATTTGTATCTACGGGGACGGCAATCCCGCCAAGCAATTTGGCAATCGTTTTTGACATACCGTCGAAGTCTAAACTAATATATTCCATCAAACTCCTGGAAGCCGATGTTTCCGTCCAATAGGAAGCGAATTCCTGGTTGCGCAAGGCTTCCATGACAGCATTCGGATTATAAATTGATGTTTTGCCCAATGTGTATCCGTCATACCACTGCTTCATCATGGAGAAATCGCAGCCTTGTCTGGTACAAAGTTCTTTTACTTCCTCTTCTGTAAAACCGGTATAATTTGCAAACTTTCTTGGATTTACCATCGTAAATTCTTTAAAATCAGAAATTGCCGACTGAGAACCATCTTTTTTAACGGGCAGAATTCCTGTTATATAGACAGCCGCAAAGATCTTGTCAGTGGCGCCGCTGTTCTTGAAAAGGGCCCGCAGAAATTCCAGATAATCATGTTGTATCTCAGGGTTATCCTTTCCTTCACGGATGGGAGCATCCCATTCGTCAATGATCATAATGAATTTTGTACCTGACATCTCAACTGTATTGGCGAGGGTCGGAACAAAGCCTTCAGAAACCTTCGTTCTGGGATAGCTTTCTTTCAGTTCACAGATGATATTTCTTTTGATATAAGGAATCAGATCTTCCAATGACGTCTCTCCGATAACTGCAGTCATGTCCAGATAGATCACATCATACTGATTCAAATACTTATGATAGGAGGCGGCATAGTTCTGATCCGCGGCAATTTCCAGATCATCAAATAATGCGGAGGAATCGCAGCTTCTGTCATAATAGGCACACAGCATTTTGGCTGCAAAAGACTTCCCAAAACGGCGGGGGCGGCTGATGCAGGTCAGTTTTTCCGTGGTATCGATCGTTTGGTTGATCAGATCTATCATGCCGGTCTTATCTACATAGGTACTGTTTCGTATCGCTGTAAAACCGCTGTTTCCGGGATTCAGGTAATTTCCCAAAGCTTTCACCTCCTGATGATATTAATGGCAAGTTAAGAGTAACACACAAAAAATAATGGTTTGATCAAAGTGATCACAGGCATCCGCCGGCGTACTTTTTGTTCTCGTTTGTTATACATATCGTGATCTCTCCAATCAGGTTGTTATATGCATTATACTTGTTATATTTGTTTTATAGGGAAATTTCCATAACAATTGTCATTATTCCATTCATCTATGGAAAGAACATCTACACGGTCTATTAGTCTTATTCCATCTCCAATGTTTTCTTGAAGGGAAAAGGGAAGTTCTATTTTCAATCTGTTTCGCAGTCGTTTTCTGGTGGTTATATCTCCGTTTGGATATTCAAGAATATATATGTATTGAACCGGTTTACATTTGTCCAATAATTTCAGATAATGCAAAGAATCATAAAATTTTCGCGTTATAAGTGATATTTTCTTGTCTTCCATTGGATGAAATGCTTCAGGATTCTTTGCATTGGCAAGGCATGCATTCTTATATTCTACCATAAGGATATGAGTAGGATTTTCAATCAAAAAATCCACATCGTTAATGTGTATCCCAGCATTATGATAGTCTTCGTGCATTTTGTCTGTTGCCCATATGGCAGCCCTGCAATCAATACTGTATGCGCCATTTTCATCTATAAATATTTTTTTCACAGGCATTTCCTCACAGTTCATATACTTCATCGAGTAATTTATTATCAGCAGTTATAATGTGATTATATTCAATTTTGTCCATCCTATCCGCAGATTGGCTGAATATTGCTTCGCTGCTGTCTTCCATTTCGGGAAAGACCTTCTGCATTTTATTCGAAAACAAATTGCAGCTCTTATATAGATTATGAAACATTACCTGGCTATTATTTGTACGTCGAATTTCTAAATATTTTGCAAAGTTATAACTATGTGTTGCCAGAAAAATTTGAACGCCGTTTTTCTGCAATTCCAGTAAAATCTCTGCTACAAGAGGATATAACTCGGGATTTAGATTTGATTCCGGTTCGTCCCACAAAAGGATCGTTCCTTTTTCCAAAAGACCATTTCGTATTAATTTCCAAAGCAGGCCTAATTTGCGCAGTCCCTCTGCCTCTAATGAAAAATCTATTTTCCTGCCGTCTTTTTTCAATACATAGAAAGAGTCGTTCTCTAAAATAACAGTTCCATCAATCACGGCGCTGATCTTATCCAGGATTCTACTCATAACAGATGGAATTTCCCGTGTTTCTGGTAAAGAAGCATTTACAATGATATCGATCTGTGTTCCATCGAAGGGCATATTATATTTCTGGTTCATCGCCAGAAGACCTTTTGCATGGGATAACATTTCTGTCGTAGGGATAAATACAGATTGTATATCTAATCCAAACCATTTATCGTTAGTGAGTATATCCTTATGAGAAAGACCGTCTTCAAAGCTATGTGTGCCGTCTGAAACTTTATAGTAACAAAAGTCGTCATCATTTTCTGTATTTTTTAAAATATCGTTGTCTTTCAGGGTATTTGAGAAAAATTGTATCAGCCGTTTTGTTTTTCCGGGATCTGTTTGCCTGGTTGACCATTGTGTGGCTGCATAGATCATTTTTAGAATGGTAGTCTTTCCAACTCCATTCTCACCAATCAGAACGTTTATTCCATCACAGAATTCCAGTTTGAATTCATCATTAAATGAATCCCTTTCCTTTACAGACCTAAAAGCAGTATTATTCTTTCTCAAATGACGCTTAAATACCATTACGTTTAAAATTTCAATCGTTTTAATTGCCATAGCCTTGCCTCCAGTCAGATTTCATTTTCTATTCGTATTATACCCTGTATCTACGTTTTTGTACACGATAAACTTGCATTGCAATCATCATCTTGCAATGCAAATTTGGCTGAATACAAGCGGAGAACCTTATATTCTCTGCTTGTATTCAGCCAAAGTATTGCCGCTGCCGTTGTTGTTATTACCATTGTTGTCACTACCGCTATTGTTACTGTTATTGCCGCTGCCATTGCTGCCATTACTGTTATCGCTGCCGTCGTTGCCGTTGTTGCTGCCATCGTCGCTGCCGTTGTTATTATCGTCGCCGTCATTGCCATTATCGCCGCTATTATCGTCATCGCCGCCGTCCCCGGTGGAATCATTGCCTGCTTCTTTCCAGCCTATAGCAATCGGTGACAGGCCGTATACTTTAAAGGTAATACTGTCCTCAGCTTTGGTCACTGCCGGGTATTCTACTTCGCCCGCTTGAAAACCATTCATATCCTCAGTGAACATGTGGGCGGCCGTAAAGTCATGGGTAATTTTGTCAGTATTGGACGGATAAGGCATTGTTATTCTCTGTAATTCCGCTGACCTTCTCCTGTATCGCTTTCTTCATCTCTCCCTCGCTTGTCGGGAGTGTTCAGGTGTTCTTTATCTTTAAAAGAATCTGGTACTTCGGAAATACCGTTTTGGATTTCTGTCTTGAATTCGGTTTCATCCGCTGAATCATACGGAACAGTTATTTTCTCTTCAATCTTGCCGGTAGTAGGATTCGTAATCCCCGACATGTCTGCATGTATTGTAACAGCTCGGATATGATTTGTACGTCAACATAATCCTGAGATTTTTATTGTAAAAACTGAAAACGATCAAAAATGAAATTAATAGTGCTCAAAAACAAAAATATATTGACAAAAAAGAGAATAAAATGATATAGTATGAATCATAAACGAAACAAAACATTCAATAAAAGGAAGGAGGATAATTAAAACTGATTGTTTTATTCGAAATCGCTCATATATACAAGGCATTTGATTGTTTTTTTGATTGATTGTATGGTATGATAAGAAGAAAAACGATTTTAGAGGTGAAATAATGTTCCCGGAAGAGAGAAGAGAAAAGATATGTGAACTTGTAAATGAGAGAAAGACGGTCAGGGTATCTGAACTGCGGGATCTTCTGGATGCGTCAGAGGTAACGATACGGCGTGATCTGGAAGAGCTTCATAAGAAGAATATGCTTGTGCGGACACACGGCGGGGCGGTTGCGTCATATTCTGTGGGTCAGGAGGCGAGCGCAGTGGAATTTATCCGGACGAATGAGCGCATAGAGGAAAAGCGTGCGATTGCCGAGGCGGCATACCGGCAGATACGAGACGGCGAGACGATCTTTCTGGATGGTTCGAGTACCGTGTATGAACTGGTAAAGAGGATTGCCGAAGACCCCGGAAAGCAGCTACGTGTTATTACGACGTCTTTGACGAATGCGGCGGCTCTTGACGGGTGTGAGAAGGTGGGAGTCCTGATCCTGGGAGGAGAGATGAACCGGCGTCATAATAATCTGGAAGGATACCTTACCAATATGAATATCCGTAATCTTAGAGCAGACAAATGCTTTATTGGAATTAATGGAATTGACGAGGTATTCGGATACTCGACGACGAATTTTCCGGAGGCGGAGCAGAAGATGGAGATGGCGAAATCATCAATAAAATCTTATATACTGGCGGATCATACGAAATTCGGAAAAACATACATGGCAAAAGTAGATATTGACTGCGATTTTATTATAACAAACAAGAGGATGGAAGAATATAACTATGACTGGCTGGAAGATAAATGCCTGTTATTAACGCCGTGAAAAGAAAAGAGGTAAGAATATGAAAAGAGCGGTATTAGAAGCTCCTGAAAAGATTGTGTTTCAAGAAGCAGACAAAGCAGTTCCGAAGAAAGGGGAAGTGCTGATTAAGGTCAGGAGGATGGGGATCTGCGGATCGGATATCCATGCGTTCCACGGACAGCATCCTACCATGTCCTGTCCGGTTGTGATGGGGCATGAATTTTCGGGTGAGATAGCGGAATTAGGAGAGGGCGCCGGAAGATTTCGGATCGGGGATGCCGTTACGGTAAGGCCTCAGATCACCTGCGGGGAATGTTACCACTGCAGGACCGGGAATGAAAATGTGTGCCATGAATTGAAGGTGATCGGCTGTAATGAACATGCGCCCGGCGGAGCTCAGGAGTATGCGCTCGTGCCGGAACACCTGGTATTTGCGCTGCCGGAGGGGATGGGCTTTGACGACGGTGCGATGATTGAGCCGGTTGCGGTCGGTGTTGCCGCGGTGAAGACCTTTGCGATGGATGTGAAGGGGAAGAAGATTCTGGTGCTGGGCGCGGGAACGATAGGGAATCTGGTGGCCCAGAGCGCGAAAGCGATGGGAGCGGAGTCTGTCACGATTACGGATATCTGCGATGAGAAATTAGAGATTGCGAGAAGATGCGGTATCGACCATACGGTCAATACGAAGACGGAGAATCTTAAGGAAAGGCTTGAAGCATTTTATGGGAAGGACGGGCTTGACGGCGCCCTGGAATGTGTCGGCTCGGAGATTACTGTAAATGAAGCGATTGAGGTGTGCCGGAAGGAGACGGAGATTATTATCGTCGGTATCTATGCGAAGGACCCTGCGGTGCACATGATTGATGTGCAGGAGAAAGAACTGCACTTGAGCGGAGTGTTGATGTATTCGGAAGAAGAATTTGTGCAGGCGATGAGGTTCATACAGGAAGGCGCGGTGAATCTGGAACCGCTGAAGACGAAGCATTTTCCGTTCGAGGCTTACGGCGAGGCCTACCGGTATATCGGCGAGCATCCTGCCACATCGATGAAGATATTGATTGATATTGCAGAGTAAGGGGCTGCCTTGGCGGTTCCTGCGATTTTAGAAGAGGAGAGAACGAGATGGATGGACGTACATTACAAAAAATGATTCATGATGCAGACAAGGGAGGATATGCGATCCCTTCCTTTAATTATTCGGATATCTGGGATCTGATGGCGATTATTGAGGCGGCACAGGAGCTGAATGCCCCGATTATGTTCGCGGCAAATCAGGTGGTTGCAGGTGTATTTACCCCGGGTGTAAGCGGGGCGATGGGAAAGGCGTTCATGGCACAGGGCAAGGTTCCGATGATTCACCATCTGGATCATTCGAAGCATGTGGAGCTGTGCCTGCAATGTATTGACAATGGCTATCCGTCGGTAATGATCGATGGTTCTGACCATGATCTTGCGGCGAATATTAAGATGGTGCAGGAAGTGATGGAGTATGCCAAGGCGGACGGACGCTGGGTTCATGTAGAGGCTGAGGTAGGGAAGATTCCGGGCAAAGGCGTGGAAGGCTATGTCAGTGAGGAAGAGAAGTTCCTGGTTGAAGTAGAGGATGTAAAGGAACTGGTTAAGGCAACGCATGTGGATTCTCTTGCCGTGGGAATCGGATCTCAGCATGGGTTTTATAAAGGTACGCCCAAATTAAATATTCAGAGGCTTTCGGAGGTGAATGATGCGGTGGATACTCCGCTTGTCCTGCATGGAGGATCCGGTATTCCAAGGGAGACCGTGAGAGAGGCGATCCGGCACGGAATCAATAAGATGAATGTAGGAACGATTATTCACTGTACATATATGAACAGTCTTCGGGAAGAGTTAAACAGAGTCGGCGAGAATCCATATACTCTGGATGTTATGGCGTCGATTAGACATAACATTAAAGAGGTAGTAAAAGAATGGATTGATACCTGCATGGATGTGAACCGTGCTTAGCGCTGCGATATACCGCAGTTTGGTGTTAAAAGGCGTTGGAAACAAGAAGTTGTTGTTTTCAGCGCTTTTTTAATGCCGGTAATAGAAAATAATGGTATATTATGAAGTGAATGAATAAAAAGGAGGATAAAAGGATAAAAAGGATTCGAGGCGGATGAATACAATGAATGAAATATATGATCGTAAAAGTTGGTAAAAAACGGGAAGGAAGATATAGGAAAATGTATAAAGAAATTATGGAAAGAGTGTAATGTAAAAGAGTTATAGGGGAAAATATATGCATTATGCACAAAAATAAGGGCTTCAAATTGTGAATTACTTGTTATTGACAAATATAAGGCGTGATGATAGAATTTAATTAAATCAATGAATTAAATATAAAGATATTACTTTGAATCATCCCTTGCATATGTTCAATGAATAAATAAAATGTGTAAAAAAAGAGAAGGAGAGTACGGGGATGAAGAATGGGATTAATCAAGATGGTGTACAAAAGATTAACAGGGTGTTGATTATTCGGTTATTGAGGGAGGCCGGGAGCTGCTCTCGGGCGGATCTGGCGCGGATGAGCGGGTTGAGGCCGGCGACGATTACCAATATAGTAAATGAATTGAAACATATACGTCTGATCAGGGAGGAAGGAGCGATCAATGCAGGAAGAGGAAGGAACGGGGTCGCGATTTCCCTGGATACTTCATATTACCGCGTGGTTGGAGTCCGTGTGTCCAGGAAATACTTTCTGGCAGGATTATTTGATATCGCAGGAAATGAACTGGAATCTTCCAGACATGAATTTGCAGAGGGAGAGACGCCGAAGGAACGTTTTGGGAGAATCCAGGAGCAGATAGAATCTATTATAGAACAGGTGAAAGAAGAAAAGGTTGTTGCGATTGGGATTGCGATTCCGGGACCGTTCTTCCGCAACCGTGATTCGCGGGAGGAAGGATTTGAATTTCAGGATTGGCCGGAGATCCCTATCGAGAGATTATTGAAGGAACGGTTTGGAGTCTATGTGTTTGTAGAGCACGATGCGAATGCAGGAGCGCTTGGAAGTTATTGGCAGATGAATGTCGGACAGGAGAAGATGTTGGTGTATTTCTCGGCAGGACAGGGAATCGGCGCTGGATTCGTGAACGGGGGCAAACTGATTCTGGGAGCCCTGGGGGTTGCTGGCGAGATTGGACATATGACGGTGGAGACGAATGGTATTCTTTGCAAGTGCGGCAATTATGGCTGTCTGGAGATGTATTGTTCTTCGACAGTGTTGGTAAATAGAGTGAATAAAAAACTGACAAAAGGAAATTATTCTATTTTGAAGGAAGGCAGTGACCTTGATAAGATTGGGAAAGCCGCCAGGGCGGGAGATAAACTGACCGTGGCGGAATACGAGAGGGAATGCTCGTATCTGGGAGTTGGCGTAGTTAATATTATGAATATCCTGAATCCGGATATTGTCGTGATTGGCGATGAACTGGCGAGGATACTCCCTGAAACTATGAAGGAATGTGTTCTTAAGGTGGTGCGGGACAGAATGAATCCCATAGTAAGGGAACACACGGATATACATATTGTGGGCGATGAGGAAGATATGTCTCTTAAGGGGGCTGCAATCGTCGCGATCGAAGGACTGCTCGATGAACCGATTGCGTTTGAATGGGCGGAAGAGCAATGAAAAAGAGCCGGCTTTTGTGCATAGCACAAAATTAAAATAAAAAACAAAAAAGGAGGAAATCTTACATGAAAAAGAGGTTAGCAGCATTATTGATATTATGTATGACGGTATCTTGTCTGGCAGGATGTTCAGGTTCATCGGGTTCGTCAGAATCATCGGGGTCATCGGAATCTTCATCGGAATCATCCGGCGCAGGTTCAGAAGGCGCAGATTCAGAAAGCAGCTTTGAGGGAAAGACCCTGAATGTTATTATGCAGGACCACAGCGCGGTAGAAAGTGTTATAGAAGCGAAAGGAAAATTCGAAGAGGAAACAGGCGCGACAGTTAATATTGAAACGCTTCCTCAGAGTGAAGTGCTGAGTAAGGCACAACTGACACTTTCTTCGGGAAGTTCGGATTATGATGTTGTAATGTTTGACCACAAGTATACGACACAGTTTGCGGAAGCAGGCTGGATTGTCCCGCTCTCTGATTTTGTGGAGAAGGATAATTATGATACCGGCGATTTTATGCAGGGATTCGTCGAGGCGCTCAGTTATAATGATGAGATCTACGCACTTCCGTTCTATGGAGAGAGTACGATGCTGATGTATAATACGGAGATGTTTGCGGATGCCAAGATAGAAGGCGCGCCAAAGACGGCAGAGGAGTTCTGGGATGCCTGTGAAAAGCTGAAAGAAGCCGGATACAGTGCGTTTGCATGCCGTGCGAACAGGGATGAGGGGCAGAATGTATATATTTGGACAGGATTTTTCCTGGGAGCAGGCGCAGATTGGTTTGATGAAGACGGGAAGCTGAGTGTCAATACAGAAGAAGCGGCAGCAGGAACAGAAGCATTTATCAAAGTGCTTCGGGATTATTCCATCAATGGCGTAGAATCCTATAACTGGGATAATGTTCAGCTTGCGTTCCAGCAGGGTAAGATTGCTATGGCGATTGACGCTACGAATTTTGCGGCCCGTCTGGAGGACGAGTCCCAGTCGACAGTAGTAGGAAAGGTCGGATATTCTATGGTTCCGGAAGGGTTAAGCGTTCCGTCCACTTCTACATGGGGGCTTGGGCTTAACAAGGCTTCTGAGAATCAGGAGCTGGGATGGGAATTCATCAAGTGGTGCCTGGGTGAAGAGATTATGCTTCAGACCGCGGTAGACGGGCTTCGTGCGGATGTTACGAGAGCAAGTGTTATGAATTCGGACGAATATACAAGCAAGTATAACTATGAAGACGGGAACTGGATTCAGGTTGTGATTGATTCCATGAATGCGGCGCCGGCGGATTATGAGCCGCGTATTACAGACTGGACGACATTGGGAGACGCAATGGCGACCGCGGTCAGCAAATCGCTGGACGGCGAAGATGTTAAGAGCAGTCTCGAGGAAGCACAGAAGAGCTGCAGTAATATTACCAACGACGCATATACGCCGGTAAACCGGTAGTTTCACCAGGGGCTGTTGCAAAATAGCAGATACACTTTACATTTTGCAACAGCCTCAGTAACTTTAAACCCAGATATTTTATATAAGAGAAGGCAAAATGAACAAAGAAAAAATAAAGAGACTAGTTACACTGGAAAGTGAAAGCTCCTGGAAGCTGCTTTTTTATCCGGGACGCTGGATATTGCTTTTATTGACGATGGTTCCGACGATATATGCGTTCTGGTTAAGTATTCAGAATTATAATCTGGCAAAACCGACACAGCGTTCTTTTGTATTGTTGAGAAATTATCTGAATGTAGTGACGGACAGTCGTTTTCTGGGCGCGCTTGGCACGACGGCGAAATTTACCGTCTGCAGCCTGGCGCTTGAGCTTGTGTTGGGAATGCTGATCGCCCATTGTCTTGCCAAGAGGATCTACGGGAAAGAGATCGTACAGATTATCATTATGCTTCCGATGATCATGACGCCGGTTGTAGTCGGGCTGATCTGGAAAATGTTCTATGATGCGGAATTTGGTGTGATCAGTTATTATATCAGCGCGGTTACCGGGAAAGCGCCGAATATCCTTGGCGAGAGCGCCAGTTCGCTTTTGGGCCTGATTGTCGTAGATGTGTGGGAGTGGACGCCGTATGTGGCTTTGATTCTGCTTGCCGCGATTCAGTCTCTTCCGATGGAACCATATGAAGCGGTAAAGGTAGACGGGGCAAGCGCGGTACAGACGTTCCGTTATCTGACGCTTCCGCTCCTTCAGCCTGCGATAGCGGTGGCGGTTATGTTCCGGTTCATGGATTTATTCAAATGGATGGATACGATTTATATTATGACAGGGGGCGGACCCGGAACATCTACGGAGACATTGAGTTATTATGCATATATGAATAATTTTAAATTTCTGGAAGTGGGCTATGCCGCGGCGATGTGTATTGTAATGCTGCTGATCGTACTGTTTATCTGTAATACGATAGGAAAGAAACTTCTGCTTAAGGAGGAAAGCTGATGGGGTTGAAAAATAAAAACAGAATTACAACGTTGTTGTGTAATGTATTTATCTGGGGCTGTGCTTTTCTCTGTGCTTATCCGATCTTCTGGATGATTACAACAGCGTTCAAGGACAGGATAGATGCGTTTACCGTTCCGCCGACATATATTTTCAGTCCGCATCTGGATAACTTTCGGGCGGTATTATCGTCCGGCAATTTTATGAGCGCGTATAAGAACAGTCTGATCATTTCTGTCAGTACCTGTCTTCTGGCGCTTCTTCTTGGAATTCCGATGGCATATGCCCTGGCAAGATATAAGGTCAGGAATAAGCAGGGAATTATGATGTGGCTGCTGTCGACGAAGATGGCGCCGGCAATCCTGATTGCGGTTCCTTATTATATGATTTATCAAAAGATAGGGCTCATGGGAACGTATATCGGCATGATTATCGTGTATTTGATCTTTAATCTGGCTTTTACGGTATGGATGCTGAAAGGATTTATAGAGAGTGTTCCGGTGGAATTGAGCGAGGCTGCACGTGTAGACGGGGCTGCAAGGCTTACTGCTTTTTTTCGGGTAGAAGCGCCGCTGATGAAAGGAGGAATAGCGGCAACGGCAATTCTTTGCTTTATTACTGTGTGGAATGAATTTCTGCTTGCGTTGGTGCTGACTTCCTTTCGGACGCAGACTACGCCGGTGGCGATCCAGAATTTTATCTCTTTCGAGGGAATCAGATGGGGAGAGATCGCGGCAGCAGGCGTCCTGGTGGCGGCGCCGGCGGTTATCCTTGGAATCGCGGTCCGTAAGTATCTGATTACAGGATTGACAATGGGCGCGGTAAAATAGACAATAAATGAATAAAGGAAGGAAATACGATGTCTGATATTCTATGTGTGGGGCAGATGGTTGTTGATATACTGGTTCGGAATGTGGATGAGGTGGATTTTCAGATAGATACGAAGCGGGTAGAGCAGATTATGTTGAGGAATGGCGGAGATTGCATGAACACGGCGATAGATCTTCGGCAGCTCGGGGCGGATGTGGGATTCGCGGGGGTATTGGGGAAGGATATGCTTGGCAGATTCTTATACGAGACCCTGAAGAAGAGCGGAATCGATACAGGCGGGATATATTTTGACGAGGGGAGCAGTACCTCGAGCGTGGTAGCGCTGATTAATGAAAAGGGGGAGAGAATATTCCTGTATTACGGCGGTTCGAATGACGCGCTGACGATTGATAAAGTAGATCCCCAGGTGGTAAGGGACGCCGGGATTGTACATGTGGGCGGTACATATCAGCTTCCGGGATTCGATGGAAAGGGAGCGGGAGAACTCTTTGCTCTTGCGCATCAATCGGGTGGTTTCACGTCGATGGATGTGACCTGGGATACTTCGGGAAGGTGGCTTGAGACAATCGAACCTTGTCTGCCCTGGCTCGATCTCTTTATGCCGAGTATCAACGAGGCAAAGGAGATCTGCGGTACGAATGATGAGAAAGAGATAGCGAAATTTTTAAAAGATAAAGGCGTAAAGAATGTAATTGTAAAATTGGGGCGTCGCGGGTGTTATGTAGACGCATTTGGGGCAAGATATTATCAGAGCGCGTATCAGACGCCGGTTGTAGATACGACCGGGGCGGGCGATTCTTTTGTGGCAGGGGTATTATATGGACTGGCGAAAGAGTGGGAGATTGAACGGATTACCAGGTTCGCTTCGGCAGTAAGCGCGCATTGTATTCAGGAGTTGGGCGCGACCTGCGGAGTGCCGTCCGGTGAAAAGATATTGGAATTTATGGATAGTGCAATGATGTATTAGATAAAGAGAGGGGATGATATTGTGAAAGCGTTTTTTATTGAAGAGCCAGGTAAAACATGTGTAAAAGATATTGCGGTTCCGGCGCCCGGGGCGGGTGAAGTATTGATTAAGGTTATGGCGGTCGGGCTATGCGGTACGGACGCGCATCTTTATATGGGGGATTACGAGAATCCATATCCGGTGATTCCGGGACATGAATTTTCAGGGATTGTAGAAGCGGTTGGAGCGGGAGTGAAGAATTTTCGGCCGGGACAGCATGTGGCGGCAGATCCTAATATTTATTGCGAAGCCTGTGATCATTGCAAACAAAACCGTCAGAATTATTGTCTGGATTACAGAGGACTGGGAAATCAGGTTCCGGGGGCATTTGCCCAATATATAGTGATGCCGGAACGGTGCGTATACGATATCGGCAGTCTGGATTTCACGACGGCATCTATGATAGAACCATTGGCATGTGTGCTGCACGGCCATGACAGGGCAAGGCCGGGATTTGGGGACCGGGTTCTGATTCTTGGCGCAGGCGCAATCGGGCTTCTGCATCTGCAGGTGTGTAAAAATGACGGCGCGCGTCTGACTGCGGTCGCGGATATCAAAGAAGAACCGCTCAGGCTGGCGAAGGAATTGGGCGCGGATGCGGTCTTGTTCAATGACCATACGATGAAGGAGCAGGCGGACGCCGTCGCGGAGGGCGGATTCGACTTGGTCATTGACTGTACGGGGGTTCCGAAGGTGATTGAACAGGCTGTGCCGCTGATGGCGGATGAAGGGAGGCTGTTGTTCTTCGGAGTGTGTCCGCAGGACGCGGAGATATCGGTGAATCCTTATGAAATATATCAGCGGGAGCTTACGTTTATCGGCTCCAATTCTCTTAAAAAAACATTTTATTCTGCAATGCAGCAGTTAAAGAGCGGTAAGGTGAATGTGTCGAAATTGTTTGGGGACAAGATACTGTTGGACGAGCTGCCGCGGCAGATTCAGGCATTTGCGGAAAAAAAGACGAAGCTTAAGACGGTGGTATATCCGAATGGATTCGTGAGCTAAGGGGGGGATACGCCTCCCTTTTTTGTCTGTAATCATACTATATAACGCCGCCATGATCGTGCCCGCCGCCGTCTCCGTGTTCCTGGTCCTGCATTAGCTGTCAGAGTTGTGTTTGTTGATATATAGATGATATATAGATGACATCAATAAATACAAGGGGTTTATAGAATGTATTGATTTGATGAAAATGAAGTATATTGATATACTATAAGGGAAAACTTATTTATATGTCATTGCGAAGGAGGAAAGTTATGAAAAGGAAAGTAATCAGCATGCTGCTTATCGCATCTATGGCGGCTGCCCTGGCAGTTGGATGCGGCGGTAAAGAGGAGTCGGGCGATGCTGCGGGCGGCACTGCAGGCGATACGGCTGGTGAGGAAAATCAAGGGAATGAAGAGCAGGGAGGAGGCAGTATTACGTTTATGGCTCCTGACTGGGCTATCCCTACGGACGACCAGCTCAAAGCATTTACCGATGAGACGGGGATTGAAGTCGTTGTAAATGAAGTCGGATGGGATGATATCCGTGATAAGTTGGTAACGGCGGCAGCAGGCGGACAGGCTGTGGCCGACGTTGTGGAAGTGGACTGGTCCTGGGTCGGTGAGTTCTATGCGGCCGACTGGCTGGAACCGTTGGAGGTGTCTGACGAAGTAAAGGAAGATATGCCGACTTTGGAGACATTTACCAAAGAGGGCAATGTTCTGGCGATCCCGTATGCCAATGATTACCGTCTGTCCTATTACAATACGAAGCAGTATGAGGATGCAGGTATCAGCTCTGAGCCTCAGACCTGGGACGAGGTATATCAGAACTGTAAGACGCTGAAGGAAAAAGGCGTCTGTGATTATCCTTTTGCGCTGCCTTTAAATGCAGAGGAGAAGACGTCCACATATCTGATGTGGCTTGCCTATACCATGAATGGAGTTGTATTTAACGACGACGGAACGCTGAACAAGGATTCTGTGCTGGCAGCGTTGAAGTATGAAGAGAATCTGATAAAAGACGAATTGGTGGATCCTGCGGATAAGACGTCTTCCGGTATGGATGCTTATAAGCGTATTCTGTCCGGTTCTGCAAATTTCCTGACCGGTCCGACTTCTTTTGTATCAAAGAGTACGAATGAAGAGGATTGCAGCGTGATCGGAGAGATTACCCCGATTCTTGTGCCGGGTAAAGATGCAAAAGCAACTGTTACCATGGCGCTGCCGGAAGCCCTCGGCGTTACAAAGTTTTCTGAGAATAAAGATGAGGCAAAGAAATTTATCGAATGGTATACATCTGCCGATATGCAAGAGAAACTGAATGAGACGAATACGGCGATTCCTACCCGGAATTCCGTATTGAAGAAGCTCATTGACGACGGTAAGATCCAGAACGCAGGCGCTATGATGGAAGAAGCGGAGCTGATTGCTTCTCCGTTCCCGGGCGGAATCCCGGCTTACTATTCCGAGATGAGTAATTCGATATACAATGCTATCAATAAAATGGCGTTAGGTGAGATGACTGCAGACGAGGCTTACGCAGAGATGGAGGCGAAGGTTGCCGAGCTTGCGGCAGAATAATATGAAAAAGAAGATATTACCTTATCTTTTGCTGACACCCATGATTCTGATCATGGGTGTATTAGTATTTTATCCGGTTATAGCAACATTTTCATATAGTCTGAAGAAATGGAAGCTGACGGCGCCTAACGATATTCGTGTTGTCGGGCTGCGTAATTATGCGGCGATTCTGAAGTCGGATTCTTTTTGGTACAGTTTCCGCAATACATTGTTTATCCTGGCAGTTGTGGTGGTTCTGACGACCGTGCTGGGATTCCTGGTATCCGTCTTTCTGAATATTGATGTGAAATGGTCGGGAATCCTTCTGGCAGTTGCGATCCTGCCATGGGCGCTTCCTCCATATGTAAATGGAATTCTGTGGAAATTTGTCTTTTCGTCCGGATATGGGTTTATGAATAAATTATGTATTGGCCTGGGGCTGGTCAGCCGGCCCGTGGAATGGCTGAGTTCCAGGTGGTCTTTGCTTGTGGTGGTCTCCCTGGTTGTGACCTGGAGGAGTATCCCGTTTATGGCGTTGGTATGTCTTGCCGGCAGGCAGTCGATTCCGGAGGGACTTTATGAGGCCGCGAGGATTGACGGGGGAAATCGAAGAACGATTTTCCGTAGAATTACGCTGCCGCTTATGCTTCCGTTTCTGGGAATCGGAATCACGTCCACCTCTGTTACGGCGATCAATGTATTCGACGAGATTATTGCGCTGTCGGGATATAGTGACCTGGGGAAGAATCTGCTGG
This sequence comes from uncultured Dorea sp., assembly GCA_947564705.1. GTDB lineage: Bacteria > Bacillota > Clostridia > Lachnospirales > Lachnospiraceae > Sporofaciens. The sequence goes on from CANODD010000003.1 coordinate 22,601, forward strand.
TGGAAAGCTATCTGACAACGTTTTCTTTCCTGGATTTTGGGAAGGGGAGCGCAGTTACTTATCTGGTAATGTTATTCGCAGGAATTCTGGGTGTATTCTACCTTAGAAATCTGAACAGGGAGGTGGAATACTGATGAAGGCTGGAAAGAAAATCGGATATGTTCTGGCGTTGGCGGTTTTCCTGATTCTGACCTTAGGGCCCTTTATCTGGACCTTCGTGTTGTCTGTCACGCCGGAATATGCAATGATGGAGAAGAATACGAAATTACTGCCGGATGAGATGACTTATGCGAATTACAAAGAATTGCTGACAGCGGGCTCCCAGAAGGGGTCGGTTCTGATTACCGGTATTAAGAATGCGCTAAAGGCGGTGGGAGCGACCCTCTTGATCGGGATTCCGGTCTCGATGATGAGCGCGTATGCTTTAAGCCGTATGGAATTCAAGGGGAGAAAGATAATCAGGAATTTATTGCTGATCACGATGGTGATTCCGGTAATGGCGACGATTATTCCGCTGTTCCGGTTATTCGTGGACAGACAGTGGCTGGATGATGTATTCTGGCTTTCTATGGTGTATGTAAGTTCCTATCTGCCTATGGTGACGTGGCTGATGTCGAATTATTTTGCAACGATACCGAAGGAACTGGAGGAATCGGCTATGATTGATGGCTGCGGAAGGATGGCTTCTTTTCTGAGGATTATTCTGCCGGCTTCTTACCCGATTATTCTGTCGGCAGCGTTGATTATGTTTTTAAATACCTGGAGTCAGTTCCAGATTCCTCTGATTCTTGCCTCTTCGTTGGAGACGAAGCCGGTTGCGATTGTGGTATCGGAATTTATGACGAAGGATTCGGTACAGTATGGACTTACGGCGGCAGCGGGGATAATTGCGGTTATCCCGCCGGCAGTTACGGCGTTAGTGTTCCGAAGATTCCTGATATCCGGGATGATGGGGGGAGCGGTGAAAGGGTAGACATATAGTAAACAAAGTATTAAAAAGAGGCTGTTACAAAATGTGAAGATTCTACAATATATGGTTGTAAATACCATTGTAATTACACCATATACTGTGTGTATCTGCTATTTTGTAACAGCCCTTTTTAATTTACTATTTTGCAAAATATTATGACGACTGCAATGCTTACTATGATAAATTTTGAGAAGATATAGATAGTAGAAAAGGTTATGGAATATGAGAATATTTATAAAAGAGAAATAAAAAATTATTACGAAAAAGTGTAGTTTTTCGTAATAAAAAAATTGTTACAAATTCTTAATTATTCTAATATATTATCGACAATAAGTCAATAAACTTAATCCACTTTTTTTGTTATAATTGCATAAAAAATTTTTTGTATATATTATTACGAAAAACTACACTTTTTCGTAATGGAATTTAGAAAGCGAAAAGCTGTGTTTACGGGCTTTTCAGACTGTTACAAAGGAAGAAATTTTTCAAAAATCAGTCCCAAATTCATGGATTATCCGTATTTTTGGACGGATATGAGGTGGGAAAGACGAAATTTCGGAGAACTATTTGCAATATGATGCCAATGTGATCGCAGCAGAGCTTAAGAGCAACGCTAAGAAGCATGGTAATTAAAGCCGGATTATAGGGATGAAGGGAGTAGGAATGCCGCCAGACAAGATATGTAAGACCGTGCATCAGTACAATAAGGAGCCGGTCCCGGATGAGGATATGCAGAAGCTTCTGGATATTGCAGAGGATTACCGAAAGGTAAAGAATTATGTGTATGTTCGGTTTGGTGGAATAGGAAGTCTTTCGAAGATCTATCCGGGATACACCGTGCAGAATGAAATGACTGCAAGCGGGTATCGGGAGAGTTTGGGGCTACCGGCAGTTTACTTCTATCTGGCAGTTTTCGATGCGCTGGGAGATATCAAGAGTCAGTGGACGAAGACAAAGGCGAAGATTGTGAAGCAGGTGAATAAGAATGAAGGCTTCACGGAGAAGGAAAAGCATTATCTACATTTTCTATTAAAGGTTAACAATGCATTCGAAGCGGTATTGAATCAGAAACCAATTGAACTGACGGCGCAAATTCAAAAACAGTATCTTGAGCTTACAAAGCAGGTGGACACAGATCGATTACATCGCTATCTGTGCAGGCAGACGCGAAAAAACTATGTGAAGCTGCATACGGACAAGGCAGATGTATTTTCCATCGCAGAAAGAGCGTACCGCTATGCAGATCACGGGATATATGTTTCTATCAAAGAGAAGCGAAAGCGAGTCTTTATACCGCTGACAGACAATAACCAGTACAAATGTCAGTTGCGCATGAAGCTGTATCCGAAGGAGAACCGTGTTGAGATTAAGGTTCCGGTAAATGTCTCGGTTCGCAGTAACGCGGATTATCTGAGCCAGGTTGGTATAGCTATGGGTCTTTATACGATGGTGACTACAGATGAGGGACATCGTTATGGGGAGGAGTTGGGCAGGTATCAGTTGGAGTATTCGGATTGGATACGTGCCCAAACCAGTAGTTATAGGCGGAATAAGAAAGATAATCCGGGGCGTAAGAAGTATCACGCGAAAAAGCGGCGGCTGGAGGAGCGGCTTCACAGCTATATTAATCAGGAGCTTAATCGGTTCTTAGCTGTGGAGAAGCCGAAGACGGTCTATATCGTAAAGCTTCCGAAACCGCAGGCGGGCGGGCATAATAAGAAGATCAATTATACGGTCAACCAATGGCAGAGGGGATATATTCGGAAGCGGTTGACGCAGAAGTGTAAGGAACAGTCCGTAAAGATTGTGGAAGTGCTTGGTAAAGATATCAGTAATGAGTGCAGTGAGTGCGGTGCGATCGGAACGAAGGTCGAAGGAATGTTTCGTTGTGTGGTTTGCGGGTATGAGATAGAAGAGAAATTGAATACTGCTCGGAATGTGAAGAAGCGGGGGCAGGGAGACGGATCATAAGAACCGCCATTTAGATAAACAACGGTGATGAACCGAAGTTTTACCGAAGAAGGATTATCTAAAATGCAGTTATTGTTGTATTATGCAGATGATTCTGAGGACTAAGAGGCGGGTTCGTGATAAGGCGGGCATTTGTCTGCTATATAAAAAAGAGTATACTGACATGTTGATATCTGGCAGGAGGTGCTAAGTATCAATGCGCCAGTATATGTGATACGGCGTTAGAAGGCAGGAGAGATAACCTGCGGATTGGGTACGCCAGGACCCTGTGAACATGTGAAAGGAATTGGTTGCTGATAAAGCATGATGTAGCAGGGAGCGAAGCGGGTAAGACCGCATCATATGCTGGAAAGCAGGATGACTAATATATTTTATTAAGTTGAATTAAGGAATAGGTAGAAGGAGATTTATAAGTTTATATATCTTATTTATATATTAAGCTGATGAAAAATGTGCATATACAGTTTAACTTAGAAGAAATGTGAATGTGGAAAGTATATGTATTATATTAATACTATTTTTGTTTTAAATCTAAATTGCGTAGTAATTTAGATTTTTATTCCTTAGATTGTCGGGATATACGGAGAAAATATTCAACTATAATAGTGAGAGCGTATATGGGAATAAGAAACTGAGTTATAAAGTGTAATGGGAGATAAAAGGTAATGAGACTATCAATAATAGTACCAGTATATAATTCAAAACAATATATGAAACAATGTATTGATAGTATTTTAAATCAGAATTATATCGATACTGAAATTATTATTGTGGATGATGGATCTGAGGATGGTTCAAGTGAAATATGTGATATTTATCAAAAAGCAGATAGTAGAGTGAAAGTATTACATCAGAAAAATCGTGGGTGTTTATATGCAAGACTAAGTGGCTTGCAGAAAAGCAATGGAGATTATATTGGTTTTGTAGACAGTGATGATTGGATTGCTCCGGATATGTATCAAATTTTGATGTCTGTGATAGAGAAAAATAGATGCGATATAGTTTCCATGGGATATACAGTAGTATGTGGAAAAGAAGAGAGACAAGAAGATGATTCAACACTGTTTGGTTACTATGAAAAAGGAAGGAACATGGATACACTATTGTCATCCATGATGTATGATTCGAAAGAAGAAAAAAGAGGCGTCCATCCGTCATTATGTTCAAAGGTATTCAAACGAGAACTTATAATGGATGTTATTTCAGAAGTAGATGGGAATATAAGTATGGGTGAAGATGCAGCGGTTTTTTATCCCTGTTGCTTAAAAGCAAAAAGTATATACGTTATGAAAGAATACAAATACTATTATAGAGTTCATAATGAATCAATGTGTAGAACTCTGAAATTTGACACAATAGTAAATATTTTTTCTTTTTATCAATATATGGAAAAAATTTTAGGTAAGTATGAAGAAAAGTATCATTTACATAAGCAATTAAAGAAGTATCTTTGGTCGTTTGTAAATCCATGGCTTAAGCAAATGTTCGATCTTCAAGTAGGATTGTCATACCTTTTCCCATACGCCATCGTAGATAGAGGCGTTAATATTGTCTTATATGGTAGCGGGGAAGTGGGAAGGGCGTACTTTAAACAGATAATTGGCAATCATTATTGTAATATAGTAGCATGGGTAGATAAAAAAGCTGACGAGGATATAGGAATCCTATATCCTGAGAGAATTCCAGAGTTTCAGTATAATAAGATTGTGATAGCAGTAGCAGATGATAAAGTGGCAAGTGAAATTATAGATGAATTATCTGCGTTTGGAATAGATAGGATGAACATATTGTGGGTTGAGCCACAAGCCATGCTTCCTAACTTTTTATAGATATTGTTTGAGCAGTGGATATAATTTGTAGAAAAGTAAAAAGCAAAAGGGTAGATATGGCATAAAAGTATGAAATATTAATGAAGGAAGAGATTATGATATGGAACGGAAAAGAATTTTAGTGACTGGCGGCGCGGGATTTGTCGGTTCGCATTTGTGTGAAAGGTTGTTAAAGCAGGAAAATGACGTGATTTGTATAGATAATCTATTTACAGGTCGAAAAGATAACATTCGTCATTTGATGAAAAATCCATATTTTGAATTTATTCGTCATGATATTACGGAGCCATTATATGTCGAAGTGGATGAGATTTATAATCTGGCATGTCCAGCCAGTCCGGTTCATTATCAGTATGATCCGATTAAGACCGGAAAAACTTCAGTATTAGGGGCGTTGCACAGTCTTGGATTAGCAAAACGATGTCATGCCCGAATTTTGCAGGCAAGTACTAGCGAGGTATACGGAGATCCTGAGTTTCATCCTCAGCCGGAAAGTTACCGAGGGTGTGTGAATCCCATAGGTGTAAGAGCTTGTTATGATGAAGGGAAACGAATGGCAGAGACATTATTTTTCGATTATCACAGACAGCATGGAGTAGATATCAAAATCATTCGGATTTTTAATACATATGGCCCGCATATGAGTTTGAATGATGGAAGGGTTATATCCAATTTTATTGTTCAGGCTTTGAATAATTCAGATATTACAATTTATGGAAATGGAACGCAGACCAGGAGTTTTTGCTATGTAAATGATCTGGTAGAAGGTATGATTCGTATGATGGAAAGTAGAGAAAATTTTACTGGTCCGGTAAATTTGGGTAATCCGGAAGAATTTACAATGCTTGAACTTGCTGAGAGGATTATAAAGATGACGGATTCCAAATCACGTATTGTTTATAAACCACTTCCAGAAGATGATCCAAGACAACGAAGACCAATGGTTGATTTGGCATTTAAAGAATTGGGGTGGAAACCGACTGTTGGGCTAGAAGAAGGATTAAGAAAAACTATTTTATATTTTAAGAATCAATTAATTTGAAACATAATGGAGGAATAAGTGTGCGGAAACTGTCAGAAAATTTATGCCTGCCATTTTGGACGGGATTTTGGGCGAGCATGTTGTATCTTATTAAGTCTAATATAAATGCGATGAAAGAAAAAGAAAAAAGGATTTTGATACAAGATGAAAATTTGAAAATCTACGAAAAATGGATAAATAAAATTCAAGACGGGAAAGTAATTGCTGATTTTTTTAAAAATAACCACTATCATAGCGCGGCTATTTATGGGATGGGACGTATAGGTAAGCAGATATATAGGGAACTTATAAGTGCAGGGGTAGAAGTCAAATATGGCATTGATAGAGCGGTTACTTGTTATGATAAGATACCTTGTTATTCTAACGAAAAAAAATTGCCGAAGGTAGATATAATTGTTATTGCAGTTCCTTATGAAGCAAAGGATATTAAGAATGATCTTAGGAAAAAAGTGGATTGTCCGATTCAATCAATCGGAGATATTCTGTTTATGCTATAAGATAGTTATGTGGAGAGGGTAATATGTCAAAAATAGTGGTTAGTTTTTGTATCTCATCGTATAAGCGATATGAGATTCTAAAGGAATTGGTTATAGAATTACTGTCGGTAGATAGCGATAAGTTTAATGTGATAATAAATGACGACTGTTCAGAGGATGGAACGATAGAAAAAATCAGTCAGATTAAGGATGAACGTTTGAAAATATATGTGAATGAAAAGAATGTTGGGGGTCCAATGAATATATGCAAAACATTGGATCGGGGAAATGGGCAATATATATTTTACATAAATGAGCGTGATAATGTGGATTCTACGAAAGTGGAAAAACTCATTTCTATTTTAGAACAAATAGAAGAAAAAAATGTAATGTTTGCTCTTTGTAATGATGATGTAAATTCTCCAAAAGATTATCTGATATACGAGCCGGGAGAGGAAGCCATGATGGAGTTTGCTTGCCGGATTGTTCATCCCACAGGAGTTATATATAATAGAAGTGTCTGGCATGAGATTTCTAAACGTTATTTGTTTTTTGAAAAAGAATGTTATGGAGATTATGGACTTACTTTAGTAAGCGCTATGATAGCGCAAAGATATCATAGCGCATGGATTTATGGGGATATTTGTGAAAAGAAAAGAAAGCGAATTAATTTTTATAAGGAAAAATCCAGATATTATATAAAGAAAAAAGATCAAAGAATATGGTATTTTCCAGAAGTTCAGTGGCGAGAATTAATGATATCATACAGATTTATGAAAAATTTAAATATAAAAGAAGAATGTTTAGAAAAAATATTACGTTATAGATATAAGGAATATTTATATCGGATAGTTGTACAATATAAAGATATATTATCAGATCCTGAAAATACCGTTCATTATGATATAAATCCACATCAACATTATTTTTTAATTAAGTTGAAGTCCATAAAAAATGGAATTTTTTTATGGACTAGAATGAACAAATTTTGTTCCTGCTATGACAAAAAAATGCTGCAAAAAGAAATATACGCTGATACAAGATGTATTTTGCAGAACTTGTTTGTTTGAGAATAAAAATTATTTAAAAGGGACGAGAATAAAGTGAAAAAATATTTGTACACACATAGAATGTGTCAAGATGAGGAATTTATTTGGATATTTGAGTATTTTACTAGAGGACTGTATCGTGTAAATAAGAAAAATTTATTTATAGAGAGTATCCTTCCGCCGGAGGGAATTTATAAGGAAAACGTATACGAGATCCAATGTTTAATAGAATGGAATGATCAGATTATAATGATTCCATTAAACATTCATAAAAATTGGACTATGGTATATAAAAAGTCGGGAGCGGCGAACGGTTTTACTCCCATAGATAGATCCATGGATTGTATAGGAGCAGTTCGGTTAAAAAATCATATTATATGTATTCCAAGTAGAATAAGGGATCCTATTGCAATCGTTGATATGAGAATCCCCAAATGTACAGATTATATTTATTTTCATTCTTTTCAAAAAGAAGCAAAAAATGCTGTGGGAGAAATATGGGATATGACTTGCGATGGTTACAGAATCTTTTTTTTGGTTCGAGATACGGTTTTCGCAGGTATGGTAGATGGCGTCCGGTTGAATATTATAAAATTGAATTTGGACAATCCTATTGCAGCGGGCGCTTTTTTTAAAGAAAAGTGGTGGGTTGTGACAGCAGATGGAGACAAGTTATATTGCTTTGATCTGTTCGGTAATTGCCTGGAGCAATATTTTTTAGACTCTCGGTTTTATTGTATCAGGCTGATCGTAATGGGGAGGTATATTTTTTTATTGCCTGAGGAAGGAAGCGCAATACAAGTATTTGATACGATTTTAAAGAAATTTACAAAGATAAATGAAGGAATATGCAAATTGCCGGAAGCGGTATATATACTTCCTTATTGGGACTATTATTGTGTAGATAACCAAATGATATTCCTTCCATATAGTTATCCTTGTACAAGTGTTAATCTTGATACGTTACAGGTGAATTATAAAGAAATTGCTTTTTCAGAAGAATTTGTGAAGGATTATTATTGGAAGCACTATGGCTATTCTCGATTGTTAGGTAAACAGACATTTTTTTATGAAGATATAAAGACTTCAGCAAAAAGTTTTGTGGAATTTTCTATAAATAGCAAAAAGATGAGAGGCATAGATGAGAACGATGTCGGAAAGAGAATTTGGAACGAAATGTAAGTATAATAATAAGGGGAGAGAATGGGTAAATGTATAGATATGATAATAGATTATACGATTGGATTGCCAGGATGGCCGGGCAAGATGCAGAGATTATTCTTTCTTATATAGTAAAATGGTTGAAACCGTCAAGCGTTGTGGATTTTGGCTGTGGAGAAGGATTATGGCTAAATGTGGTGAAACGACTGGACGCCGATATTTGTATCAGGGGTATAGACGGAGATTACATAGATAAAAATAGATTAAAGATTCCCATAGAGACATTTCAAATTGCGGATTTAAGTAAACCACTTAAAATGGATACTAGATTCGATTTGGCTATTTCAACAGAAGTGGGAGAACATATTGATGAACAATATAGTGAACAGTTTATAGATAATATAACGAATGCTTCGGACAATGTCCTTTTTACAGCGGCTATTCCCGGTCAAGGCGGGATTAATCATGTGAACGAACAATGGCAGGGATATTGGTGTGAGAAATTTAAAAGGAGAGGATTTTCTGTAAATCTGTCTGTCCGGAATTTTTTCTGGGATAATGAAAAAATAACAAGCTGGCGTCGGCAAAATCTTCTCTTTTTTTCAAAGGATAGAAATCATATACCGTCATTTCCGATTGAATTATACGATATAGTTCATCCAAATAGTTTTACAAGGTTAAATGAACGATTTATAGAGAATGATTCACAGTATTCATATTGTATTCAAAATTTGGAGATTTGTAAACAGTTAGATGATGCAATTTTACAGGTAACTCAGAAACATAAGAATATTATTATTTATCCATATGGGAAAAACGGAAAACTATGTAAGAAAATACTGAATTC
>CANODD010000004.1 GCA_947564705.1 uncultured Dorea sp.
GTATCAGAAGTTCAAAGGAAAGAATTTTGAATTATGCGGGATCCATGTGGATGTAACAGGTTCTTGTTGCAGTTTTTCAGTTATATTTTAAAAGTAGAATAAGAAGGGAATGTTTTATGAAAACAGGAATCAGGAGAAGACTGTGCGCGTCCTGCATCGTAATTGTTTTCTGCATTTTCCTACTCATTATTGCAGGACAGTCCGGCGAAGTAGTAACTTTGCAGGATCGGATGCGGGAAACGGACGATAGAAGCTATGTGCCGGATAAGTTTGGATTTTCAGGCGGGACCGGGAGGGTTACGCTGAGCTGTCCAAAGGTATCCGTCCGGGATGGCCAGGCTTATGCGTCTCTGGTATTTGACAGCGGTTCTTATAGTTATGTTAAAGCAGGAGGCAAGAGTTACGAGGGCGTCAATACGGAAGATACGTCAACCTTTGAGATCCCGGTGCGGCTGAATCAGAATAATACGATTGTCGGTTGCACGACGAAGATGTCGGCGGCACATGAGATTACATACCGTATCTTTGTGTATATAGAGGGCATGGACGGCGAATCACCTTTATCGGATTTATCTGCGAAGGAGCTGTCTTCGGATGTGGGGCAGGACAAGGAGACGCATGAGATTCCGGGATTGACATTTACAGAAGAGACGGAGACAGAGTATGCAGAGTATTTCAGAATCTTTCGTTATGAGGGAGGGATTACTTGTATCGAGGTTCAGAATCCGTATGACGGAGAAGTCCTGCGGTATTTGATTGCACCGGCCGGCACAGAGTTCCCGGCGGGAACAGAGCGGGAGACGACGGTGATCAGACGCCCGAATCGCGCCTATGTAGCTTCTGAGCCGGTTCTTCAGTGGATGGATGAACTGGAATTGTGGGAGCGGCTCGCGCTGACCGGGATAAAGTCGGAGGACTGCAAGACGGAGAGTGTCGGAAAGCGTCTTGGGGAAGAGGAGGCTGCATTCGGCGGTTCTTATGACAACCTGGAATATAAGATGCTTGTGAAAGAGAGCTGTGATCTGGTTATTATGCCGGCAGGAATCCTTAAGGCTGCGAATGAGGAAGAAGCTGCGGACGCGCAAACAGATTTACAGGAGAAATATGAGGAAACGACAGAATATTGCAGGGAACTGGATATCCCGGTCTTTGTCGATCTGTCGTCTGCAGAGCAGACTGCGGGAGGAAGACTGGAATGGAGCAAGGCGTACGGAATCATCTTTGGCTGCGAGGATTCTGCCGAGGCATTGTATCATACAGGATTAGATGATCTGGAGAGTAGTGATGAATGAGAAGAGAGAGGGGCGGTAAGCGACATGGCAGACAGGATAAGACAGATTCTAATATTGCTGCTTGTGACGGTATTAGCCGGAGGGTGCATAAGCCGGCAGGAGGGAGATGATTCGAATCATATCGCCGATGCTCCAAGAATCGAAGGACTGACCTGTAAGTCGCTTCTTGAGCCTGAGTATGCAGAGAATTTTCACATCTATTATTATAGCGATGATTTTAAGGTGATCGAGGCAGAGGGCAGTCTTACCTATCTGGTCGTACCGGAGGGAGCAGAGGTTCCGGATGAGCTTCCGGAGGGGATGACAGTTCTTCAAAGTCCGTTTGATCAGATCTATGTCGCCGGTACTGCGACGATGGCTATGTTCCATGCCCTTGACGGGTTAAGCGCGGTCAGGTTCAGCGGGCTTCAGGCGGATGACTGGTACGTGGACGCGGCGCGGGAAGCCATGGAAGCCGGCGAGATAAAGTTTGCGGGGAAATACAGTGAACCGGATTATGAGATGCTGGTGGACGAGGGATGCGACCTGGCGGTGGAATCTCAGATGATTCATCATACGCCGAAGATTCTTGAGCTGCTTCAGATGATGGATATCCCCGTATTGATCGACTGCTCCAGTAATGAAAGCCATCCTCTGGGCAGAGTGGAATGGATCAAAGTCTACGGAGCCCTGCTTGGCAGAGAAGAAGAGGCAGAGGACTTTTTTGAAGAGCAGACGAAGGTGTTGGATGAACTGGAAGGGATCGAGAATACCGGAAAGTCCGTGGTATATTTCTATATCAATACAGGCGGACAGGCGGTGGTAAGGACGGGTACGGATTATATAGCGAAGATGATCGAGATTGCAGGCGGAAACTATCCCTTTAACAGTCTTACGGAAAAGGGAGGCACGACGGCGGTCACGATGGAGGAATTCTACGCGGCGGCGGCCGATGCGGATTATCTGATCTATAATGCTTCGATTGATAATAAATTAAATTCCATAGAAGAACTGACCGCGAAGGATGAGGTTCTTGGAGATATCAAGGCAGTGAAGGAGGGCAATGTCTTCTGTACGGATAAGGATTTCTATCAGGCGTCGGATATAGCGGCCAGAATGATCACGGATATCCATATCATGCTGACGGACGGAGATGAGGATGAGATGACGTTTTTAAGCAGGGTGAAGGAATGACAGAGAATACTTTCCATTATGAAAACTTAAGAAGACGCAGCCGTTATGCGGCAGTATTTGTGATTATGCTGTCGGCTTTTCTGGCGATGGTTATGATCAATATCAATACGGGGACTGTAGATATCTCTGCGGCAGAGATCGGCAGGATTATCTTTGCCGGAGGGAAGGAAGGGACGGAATACCGCATTATCTGGCTGATCCGGATGCCGCGGGTCCTGATGGCGGCGATTCTGGGCGGAGCGCTGTCCTTATCTGGGTTCCTCCTTCAGACCTTCTTTCATAATCCTGTTGCGGGGCCCTATATCCTTGGGATATCCTCAGGTGCGAAGATGACGGTGGCTCTGGTCATGATATTTCCGCTGGGCCGTATCGGCGGCATGTCGTCCTTTGCGCTGGTGGGAGCGGCATTCGCAGGTTCGCTGATATCTGTGGGGTTTGTACTGCTGGTTTCGAAGCGTCTTCAAAGCATGTCGTCGCTTCTGGTCGCCGGGATTATGATCTCTTATATCTGTTCGGCGGTTACGGATTTTATTGTGACATTTGCCGAGGATTCGGATATTGTGAATCTGCGGGGGTGGTCCATGGGAAGTTTTTCCGGGATGAGCTGGGGGAATGTGAAGGTTGGAGCGCTGATTATCGGCGCCGCGTTTCTTCTTACCTTCCTGTTGTCGAAACCTATCGGAGCCTATCAGATGGGGGAGGCTTATGCCAGGAGCATGGGCGTGGATATCCGGATGTTCCGGGTGATTCTGATTGTACTCTCCAGTGTGTTTTCGGCCTGCGTGACGGCATTTGCAGGACCGATTTCGTTTGTAGGGATAGCGGTACCGCAGCTTGTGAAGCTGGCTCTTCAGACTTCTAAACCGCTGATCGTAATTCCGGCTTCTTTTCTGGGCGGGGCAGTGTTCTGTATGTTCTGCGACCTGACCGCGCGGATGGCGTTTGCGCCGCTGGAGCTTAATATCAGCACGGTAACGTCTGTCTTTGGCGCGCCGGTGGTTATCTGGATGTTGATACGCCGTTCGGCGAATTAGTGTTTTTGCGTCAGGCGGCAGAGCGTCAGGCTTGAAGCGGAGGAGTCAATGGTTATTGTGAAAGGAAGAAACCATAATATGGCGGATTATTATTTTCGTACGGAGGATCTTAAGGTAGGCTATGAGGGCAGGGCGCTGCTTGAGGGGATCGATATCTGTCTGGGCAGAGGAGAGATACTGACACTGGTGGGACCGAACGGAGCGGGGAAGTCGACGATCCTCAAGAGTATTACGAAGCAGCTTCGGCTGCTGGGAGGACGGGTCATCATCGGGGAGAAGGAGCTGCCGAAGCTCACATACCAGGAACTTTCCCGGAAGATGGCGGTAGTCCTGACGGAGAGGGTAAGACCGGAGCTGATGACCTGCCGTGATATCGTTGCCACCGGGCGGTATCCCTATACCGGGAGACTTGGCATTCTCGGAAGGGAGGATGAAGAGAAGGTGGACGAAGCCATGGAGCTTGTGAAGGTTAAGGAACTTGGGAGCCGGCTCTTTACCGCCTTAAGCGACGGTCAAAAGCAGCGCGTACTCCTTGCGCGCGCCATCTGCCAGGAGCCGGAGATACTGGTCCTGGACGAGCCGACCTCATTCCTGGATATCAAATACAAGCTGGAGCTTCTTGCTGTTCTGCGTAAGATGGCGAAGGAGAGGGGAATCACGGTTATTATGTCCCTGCATGAGATTGATCTTGCCGGAAAAGTGTCGGATAAGGTGATGCCGGTCAAAGCGGGATGCGTGTACGATTACGGGTATCCGGAGGATATCTTCCGGGAAGAATTCATCCGGCAGTTATATGATTTTGACAAGGGAAGTTTTGATCCGGTCTTTGGAAGCATAGAGCTTCCGAAAGCCGAGGGAGAGGCGGAGACTATGGTGATCTCCGCGTGCGGAAGGGGGATTCCGGTCTATCGGCGGCTGCAGAAGGAAGGGATTCCGTTCATTGCGGGGATTCTGTACCGGAATGACGTGGACTGCCGTCTTGCCAGATATCTGGCAAGACGGGTGATTCTGGAGGAACCGTTCCGGCCGATCAGCGATCCGGTCTACCGGGAGGCAAAAGAGGCGGCGCTAAAGAGCAGAAAGGTAATCTATACGGATATTCCGTGGGGGAGCTGTAACGAGAGGCTCCGGGAATTGCTTGAGGAAGTGAGGCTCCGGGAGGAGATCGTGTGTGAGTATATTCCATAACACACTTTCGTGATCGAGCAGCAGGAAAAGCAGATGGCTGGCAGATAAGCAGTAATGAATGAGAACAGGGATTTCTTATGGAGAATGTGAATAGCAAGTATGTATGGAAGAATCAGAAAAAGCTGCGGACAGGGTATACGACGGGGAGCTGCGCCGCAGGGGCGGCGAAAGCGGCGGTGCAGATGCTTCTGGGAGATGAGGCGGTCAGGCAGGTAAGGCTTCACACGCCGAAAGGGATTGAACTTTATCTGGAAGTGGAGAAGCCTGCCAGGGGTTTGGATTGGGTATCCTGCGCGGTCAGGAAGGACAGCGGGGATGATCCGGATGTGACCGACGGCGTCTGTGTCTATGCGAAAGCGGAGAAGACGAAGGAGCCGGGCGTCAGGCTTCGGGGCGGCGAAGGAGTCGGGATTGTGACCAGAAAAGGACTTGGTCTGGCGGTGGGGGAGGCGGCGATCAATCCGGTTCCAAGAAAGATGATCCGGGAAGCAGTAGAGAGCGTATGTTCTTCTTATGGATATCAGGGTGGTATCGCCGTTGTGATCTCGATTCCGGAGGGAGCAGAGCTTGCCGGACGGACTTTCAACCCGCGGCTTGGGATCGAGGGCGGGATCTCGGTTCTTGGGACGACCGGAATCGTAGAACCTATGAGCGAGCAGGCATTGATCGATACGATCTATGCACAGATGAGTGTATTAAAGAATGCCGGCCATGACGTCTGTTATGTGGTTCCGGGGAATTACGGAAGTGATTTCCTTCACGATACGTTGGGGTATCAGGGGGACGCGGCGGTAAAATGCAGTAATTATATCGGAGAAGTGATAGATATAGCGGTGCGGCTTCAGATGAAAGGAATCCTGCTGATCGGGCATGTGGGGAAGCTTGTGAAGGTTGCCGCGGGGATCATGAATACGCATTCCAATCAGGCGGACGGAAGGTTTGAGGTGCTGGTCGCGCATGCGGCGATGGCCGGAGCCGGAAGGAAACTGGTCTGCGATATTATGGGATGTGTCACGACCTCGGAGGCGCTGGAGCTGCTGAAAGAGGAAGGGCTGTTGGAACCGGTCATGTGTACGGTCATGGAAAAGGCGGAAGAACACTTGAACATGCGGGCCGGAGCCGGTCTTGAGATCGGAGCGGTGATGTTCTCGCCGGAGTTCGGAATCCTTGGAATGACAAGGAAAGCAGAAGCGTTGTTGGAAGAAGTTAAGAATATGTGATCTGAAAGGGTATATTAGCAAGTGACGATTAGGAAAGGCAGGGGAGAGAAGAGATGATTCATTTTGTAGGGGCAGGACCGGGAGCGGCGGATCTGATCACGGTGCGGGGGCAGAGACTTCTTGAGGAGGCGGATGTGATCGTATATGCAGGATCACTGGTGAATCCGAAGCTGCTTGATAACAGGAAGACAGACTGTGAGATTCACAACAGCGCGTATATGACGCTGGAGGAGGTCATAGAGGTTATGGCCGGCGCCGAGAAAAGAGGGAAAAAAGTGGTACGCCTCCATACAGGAGATCCGAGCATCTATGGAGCCGTCAGAGAACAGATGGACGAGCTTGACCAAAGGGGGATTGCCTATGAAGTCTGTCCGGGAGTCAGTTCTTTTTGCGGAGCGGCGGCGTCTCTGAGAGCAGAGTATACGCTTCCGGATATCTCCCAGTCTGTGGTGATCACCCGGATGGCGGGACGGACTCCGGTCCCGGAGCGGGAATCGATCCGACGCTTTGCCGCACATCAGGCTACGATGGTGATCTTTCTGAGTACAGGGCTGCTTGAGGATTTGCAGAAGGAGCTGACGGCAGGAGGATATCCGCCTGATACTCCGGCGGCAATCGTGTATAAGGCGACCTGGCCGGATGAAAAAGTATGCCGGTGTACCGTCGAATCGCTGAAAGAAACGGCCGAATCAGAAGGAATCAGGAAGACGGCGCTAATCATAGTCGGCAGGTTTCTGAAAGGAGAGTACCGGCGTTCGGAACTTTATAATCCGGCATTTACAACGGAGTTTCGGAAAGGAAAACGGGAATAGCACAGGGAATGACAGTTCGACAGGGGGATATGGAATGGAGAAAATATATGCAGTAGGGATGGGGCCCGGGAATGCAGGACAGATGACTGCAGAAGCCAGGGAAGTCATAGTATCCTGTGATGTGATAGCAGGCTATACAGTGTATGTGGATCTGGTCAGGAAGGAACTTAAGGAAAGCGAGTTAGAAGGAAAGGAATTTATCACAACACCTATGACGCAGGAGGTGAAGCGCTGCCGGCTCGCGTTTGAACAGGCGCAAAAGGGAAAGAGGGTGGCGATGGTATGCAGCGGAGACGCCGGGGTCTATGGTATGGCGGGACTGCTTCTTGAGATATCCGGGGATTACCCGGAGGCAGAGGTCGAGGTGGTTCCCGGGATTACGGCGGCGTTAAGCGGCGCGGCGGTACTAGGAGCCCCGTTGGTTCATGATTTTGCCGTTATCAGCTTAAGCGATCTTCTGACTCCCTGGGAGAAGATTGAGAAACGTCTCCGTGGGGCGGCAAAAGCAGATTTCTGCATCTGTCTTTATAATCCTTCCAGCCGGAAACGTCATGACTATCTTAGGAAAGCGTGCGGGATTATGCTGGAAAGTAAGGCCGCGGATACGGTCTGCGGAATCGTAAGGAATATCGGACGGGAAGGGGAAAGCTGTGCTTTCTGTACCTTAGAAGAATTAAAGGACGTGGAGACGGATATGTTTACAACCGTATTCGTCGGAAACAGCCAGACGAAGATGGTCGGCGGCAGGATGGTTACACCGAGAGGATATCGCAATGACAGAGAGCAGGAATAATCAGGAATTTCAAGAAGTGAACGGATTCATACAGGATAAAAAGCGGCAGGTAAGTCTGGTGGGAATCGGGATGGGAAGCGGGAAAACCTTGTCTGCAGAGGCATGGGAGGCAATCCGGGAGAGTGATTGTATCATCGGGGCAAAGCGGATGCTGGAGGCTGCCGGCGTCGGCAGGGAGGACATAACGCGGGGAAGAATCCGCAGGGATGGGGATGAGAAGCAGGACGCAAAGGCAGTTTATTGTGAGTATCATCCTGAGAAGATCAAGGAGATGATCGCCGCTCATCCGGAATACCGGAAGGCAGCGGTTCTATATTCCGGAGATATCGGATTCTACAGCGGGGCAGAAAAGCTGTACGGACTTTTGAAGGATGATTACGAGATCAGGGGGATTCCGGGACTCTCGTGTGTGGTATACTTCGCGGCGAAGCTTCATGTTTCCTGGGAGGATGCAAGGCTGATCAGTATCCATGGCCGCAGGCAGCCGTATATCCATATACTTGCGAGACATCAGAAGACATTTTTGCTTCTGGGCGGTATCGGACAGGCGGAGGAATTCTGCAGGGAACTGAAAGAATATGGCTTGACGGGGCTTAGACTTTGGATCGGAAGAGACCTCTCTTATCCGGAGGAAAGTATTATATGCCGTACCGGGAAGGATATAAGACCGGAGGATATAAGCGGGCTTTCCGTAGTGTATGCCGAGAATCCGTCTCCATTGCCGGTGTTCTGCGGGCAGATCAGAGACGAGGAGTTTATCCGCGGAAATGTGCCTATGACAAAGGAAGAGATCCGCGCCGTCAGTATGGCGAAGCTTGGGCTGTCCGGGGAAGCTGTTCTCTATGATATAGGCGCGGGCACCGGTTCCATTGCCGTTACGGCGGCGGCTTCGTATGAGAAAGCCCGGGTATACGCGATCGAAAAGAAAGCGGAAGGGATAGAGCTGCTCCGGCAGAATCAGAGAAGATTCTGTGTAGATCAATTGTTTGTGACAGAGGGAACGGCGCCGGAGATATTAGAGAAACTGGAGCCGCCGACGCACGTATTCATCGGGGGCAGCTCTGGGAATCTTCAGGAGATACTGCACTGTATCAGGGAGAAGAACCGGAATGCCAAAGTGGTCCTGAATGTGATCACGCTGGAGACACTCAAAGAGGTTCTGAGTGCGGAGGAAAAGGGACTGCTGACAGACGTGGAGATCATTCAGGCGGGTATCGCAAGATCGAAGAAGAGGGGAAACTATCACATGATGACGGGGCAAAATCCTGTATATATTGTCTCGGCAAGATTTTTCGTATAATGCTGTACGGGGCTGATGCCGGAGACATAGTTGTGAATAAAGGATGACAGGTTATGAGAATTCCAAGAATTATGATCGCGGCGCCAGTGAGCGGCTGCGGAAAGACTACGATCGCCTGCGGTCTGATGCAGGCGCTTATGAGCCGGGGGTATAAGGTTGCCGGGGCAAAGTGCGGCCCGGACTATATAGATCCTATGTTCCATCGGAAAATACTGGGGGTTGAATCCGAGAATCTGGATCTGTTCTTCTGTGCTCCCCAGGTTATGAAAGCGCTTTTCGCGGAACATGCCTCAGGGGCGGATATAACGGTGATTGAAGGTGTGATGGGGTATTACGACGGGATGGCTCTTGACAGTGAGAAAGCGAGCTCTTATGAAGTGGCGAAGGTACTGGATGCGTCGGTACTTCTGGTGATAGACGCGAAGGGGGCGGCACTGTCTGTTCTGGCAGTCATAAAAGGGTTCCTGACATTTCGGGATGACAGTCATATTGCAGGCATCCTGTTGAACCGGGTATCGGGGGCGTTATATCCAAGGATGAAAGAGATGATAGAGCAGGGACTTAAGGACATGGGACATCCGGTCCCGGTGGTGGGATACGTCCCGGAGAATCCGTCGTTCCGGCTGAAAAGCAGACATCTCGGGCTCGTCACGCCGCAGGAGACAGAGGATTTGAAGTCTGTATTTGAAGAGATAGGAAGGGTATTGTCAGAGACGGTGGACCTGGAACAGATTCTGAAGATAGCCGGGAGAGGCCCGATTCTGAAACCGACAGCCGGAGAAGTTTCTTTGAAGCGTCAGGTCATGCCGCCGGAGAGTGGGGGACAGGGGAAACTCCGGCTGGCGGTTGCAAAGGATCTTGCTTTTGGATTCTATTATAAAGATAATCTCAGGCTTTTGGAAAAACTGGGCTGTGAATTGGTGCCTTTCAGTCCGCTTAAGGACAGACATCTGCCGCCTGATGTCAGCGGACTTTTGCTGGGCGGAGGTTATCCGGAATTGTACGCCGAAGAGTTGTCGGCGAATACTTCGCTCCGAAAGGAGATCCGGACCATGCTTAAGCAAGGACTCC
Organism: uncultured Dorea sp.; assembly: GCA_947564705.1. GTDB lineage: Bacteria > Bacillota > Clostridia > Lachnospirales > Lachnospiraceae > Sporofaciens. The sequence goes on from CANODD010000004.1 coordinate 9,884, forward strand.
CCTGCCATGCGGAGTGCGGCGGGTTCATGTACCTGCATGAAGCGATGGAAAGTCCGGACCATGAATTCTATGAGATGGTAGGTCTCATCAAAGGAAATGCGGTTCAAAGAGAGAAGCTGGTACGGTTTGGATATGTCCAGATTGAAGGAAAGAGAGACGGAGTATATCTGGAGCAGGGAGAAGTGCTAAGAGGCCATGAGTTTCATTATTGGGACAGCCAGAACAACGGGGACGACTGTACCGCCGGAAAACCGGGGCGGGATATTCACTGGAATTGTATTCACATGCGGGGAAATGTATTCGCCGGATTCCCGCATATACATTATTATTCGAATATGCGGTTTGCGCAGAGATTCGTAGATCGGATGAGGGAATATCATGCCGCATGGAGAATCGGGAAAGGAATGAAGTAAGGGATGTACAGGAAAGAGATATGCGGGAAGATAGAAGCGGCGGACGCGTCCGCCATGGAACAGGCGAGGAAGCATTGGATGTCCGTGGGAAAGCCGTTGTTCAGTCTCGGGAAGCTTGAGGACGCCATCGTTAAGATTGCCGGGATAAAGGGCACGCCGGATTACCGCCTGGATAAAAAAGGGCTGATCATCATGTGCGCGGACAATGGAGTAGTGGAAGAAGGAGTGACGCAGACCGGCCGGGAGGTGACGGCAATTGTCGCGGAGAATTTCACGAAGGGGATGGCGAGCGTCTGCCTGATGAGCAGGCAGGCGGGAGTAGATATCTTCCCGGTAGACATCGGAATGGCGGTGGATGTCCCGGCTCTTACAAAAGACGGACAAAAAGTGGCGTATGGCACCAGGAATTTTGCGAAGGAGCCGGCGATGACGAAGGAGGAAGTCTGGAGGGCGATTCGGATCGGGATAGATATGGCTGCCGGGATGAAGGAGAGAGGGTATGAGATCATCGCCACCGGCGAGATGGGGATCGGGAATACCACGACCAGCAGCGCGGTGGCAAGCGTTCTTTTGGGCGAACGGGCGGAGGATATTACAGGAAAGGGCGCCGGGCTGGATGCAAAGGGGCTGAAGAAGAAGATAACCGTGATCCGGCAGGCGATTGAGAAACATAATCCCGATCCGCATGATGTGATCGACGTCCTGGCGAAAGTCGGAGGATTGGATATAGCCGGGCTTACGGGGATATTCTTAGGAGGCGCAATCTATAGGATTCCGGTAGTGATCGACGGACTGATCTCTTCCGTGGCTGCTCTGTGTGCGGCAGGTATTACAGAAAAAGCGGGAGACTATATGCTTCCGTCCCACGTGTCGAATGAGCCGGGGGGCCGAACCGTATTGGAGGCGCTGGGATTGTCGCCCTTCCTGACCTGCGGGATGTTCTTAGGCGAAGGGAGCGGCGCGGTGGCTCTGATGCCGCTGCTTGATATGGCGCTTAAGGTATACCGGGAGATGGGGACGTTCGAAGATATCAGTGTGGAGAGATACGAAGTACTGCAATAATATACCGGAGGATGGAAGAATGGTGATATTACAATCCCTGATTATCGCTTTGTCCATGTATTCAAAGATTCCTTTACCGCAGGTTCCGTGGACGGAGGAGAACACGAGGCATGTCATGTGTTTCTTTCCGATCGTCGGGGTCGTTACAGGGGGCTGCGTATGGGGGGCAGGGACGCTCCTTTTGCGAAATGGCTGCGGCACGCTGCTCTTTGCGGCCGTGATGACGCTGCTTCCGATTATGATCAACGGCGGGATACATATGGACGGGCTGTTAGACACGATCGACGCCCTTAGTTCTTATGGGGACAGGGAGCGGAAACTCAAGATTCTGAAGGATTCACATACGGGCGCGTTCGCGGTCATCGGTGCGTGCTGTTACTTTACCGCTTGTCTGGGACTGTGGAGCGAAGTAACGGAGGGGATGCTCCCCACCGTTGCATGCGGTTATGTGCTTTCCCGGGGACTGAGCGGATTCGCGGTTCTTACGTTCCCTTCCGCATCGGAAAAGGGACTTGCCCGGACCTTCAAGGAAGGGACGAGACGGCTCCATGCGGCGGCACTTCTTATATTCTTTGTCCTGCTTCCGGCGGCGGTTATGCTGACGGAGCCGCTGCAGTTCGGTGGGATGGCTGTGGCCGGCGCGGCGGGAGTGTTTCTTTACTATCGGGTAATGTCTTGGCGCAAGTTCGGAGGGATCACCGGAGATCTGGCGGGATATTTCCTCCAGTTGTGTGAACTGGCGGTTCTGGGATGTGTGGTGACGGGAGGCTTATTATGGAAATCTTGTTGATCCGGCATTTTATGACCCGGGGAAATGCAGAGCATCGGTACATCGGTACGACGGATGAAGCCCTGCTGCCGGGGCAGGCCGCTTTCTGCCCGAGCCCGGACGTTCAGGCAGTCGCCGTAAGTCCGCTGAGGCGGTGTATCGAGACGGCGGAAATTATCTGTCCGGGGGTAAGAAGATATGTCTGCGACGAACTTCGGGAGTGTGATTTCGGTTTGTTCGAGAATAAGAACTATGAAGAATTAAAGGACGATCCGGATTATCAGAGATGGATCTTGTCGGGAGGGAAGATTCCGTTTCCGAAAGGAGAGGGAAGGGATGATTTCTGCCGGAGATGTGAGGAAGGATTTTGCCGTATGACAGACAGATTCATAGAAGAGGGTTATGAATCCGCGGCGTTTGTCGTACATGGAGGGACGATCATGGCGATACTTGACAGGTTCGCGGCTTGGAAGGAAGACTTCTATCATTGGCAGGTTAAGAACGGGGAAGCATACCGGGGGAAGATTTGCGAAAGAGAGTGGAGTAAAGGGATACGGAGAATAACGGAGATAGAGAGAGTATGAGAATCATAGTGATATGTATACTGGCGTGTCTGGCAGACCTGCTCCTGGGAGATCCGGCGGGGCTGTATCATCCGGTCCGCGGGATCGGATTTCTGATTACGGAACTGGAGAAGCTGCTTTATAAAGCCGCAGGAGGGAACCCGCGTCTTCTTGTAACGGCGGGGGGCGTCCTGTGGATTCTGGTGTGCGGGATTACGACCGCAGCGGCGGCGGGGCTTCTGATTCTGGCGGGGAAGATACATCCTTACCTGGCGTTTGCCTTAGAGGTATTCTGGTGCTATCAGTTATTGGCGGCGACTTCCCTCAGAAAGGAAAGCATGAAGGTGTATGAGAAGCTGAGAGAGGAGTCGCTTCCAGGCGCCAGGCAGGCAGTATCCATGATTGTCGGCAGGGATACGAAGGCTCTGACGGAGGAGGGCGTTATTAAGGCGGCCGTGGAGACGGTGGCGGAGAATACGTCGGACGGGGTGATCGCGCCTCTGTTCTATATGCTGATAGGCGGCGCTCCCTTAGCGTTTCTCTATAAAGCGGTCAATACGATGGATTCTATGATCGGCTATAAGAACGACAGGTATCTTTACTTTGGCAGGGCGGCGGCGAAGATGGACGATGTATTCAACTTTATTCCGGCCAGAATCTCGGCGGTTCTTATGATTGCGGCGGCATTCCTCTGCGGATTTGACGGGAAGAATGCATGGAAGATATACCGAAGAGACCGCCGTAACCATGCAAGCCCCAACGCGGCGCAGACGGAAGCAGTGTGCGCCGGCGCCCTTGGGGTACAACTGGCGGGGAATGCGTTTTATTTTGGAAAATTATATGAGAAGCCGACGATCGGCGATCCGCTCCGTCCGGTATGCAGAGAAGATATTCCGGCGGCGTGCCGGCTGATGTATGCGGCGGCGGGACTCATGCTGGCGGCGGGGATCGGGATCAGGTGGATGACAGGATGGCTGTAAAAAAGACGGATTCTAGGATTGATACAATGTCAGGCAAGGAGGCGGCAGAACAGATGGAATATCAGCACGGCGGCGACGTCTATACATATGAGGGGATGATAGATTTCTCGGTAAATATCAATCCGCTGGGACCGGGCAGCTCTGTCATACAGGCGGCGCGTAACGCGGTGGAGAGAATGACGCAGTACCCGGATGCCGGATGCAGATGCTTAAGGAGGGCGCTGGCAGAGGCGCTTCAGATGGATGAGGATTTCTTCATATTCGGAAACGGCGGCGCGGAGCTTATCTTTAACCTTACGGCGGCGGAGCGTCCGAAGAAAGCGGTGCTTCTGGCTCCCTCATTCGCGGAATACAGGCAGGCGCTTCAGGCGGCAGGCTGTGAAATCATCTGGTATCCTCTTAAGGAATCGGAAGAATTCGAACTGGGGGAAGCATATCTGGAATATCTTAAGGAGGACGTCGATATGGTTTTCTTATGTTCTCCGGGGAATCCGGTGGGGAATATAATCCGGATGGAATTGTTGTCAAAGATACTGGAATGCTGCAGGAAGAGGCAGATTCGTATGGTGATGGATGAGTGTTTCTATGAGTTCTTAGATTCCTGGCAGGAGCATACACTGCAGCAGAAGGCGGCGGAATATCCGAATCTCTTTATCTTAAGGGCATTTACGAAGATGTATGCGATGCCGGGACTTCGCCTGGGATACGGAATCTGCAGCGACGCAGGGCTGATACGGAAGATGGAGGGTATGCGACAGCCCTGGAGCGTCTCCGTGGTGGCACAGGAGGCGGGAGCGGCTGCGGTAGGGGACGTCCTGCATCCTGTCCGGACGAGAGAGTATATCCGAAGAGAGCGGAATTGGCTTGTCGGGCAGTTGGACGAGATAGGTGTGAGATACTTTACGCCGGCGGCAAATTATATCTTCGTAAGGAGTGAGTTCGATCTCTGTGAGGAATTAAAGAAATGCGGTATATTGATACGGGATTGCAGTAATTACGAAGGGCTTGGCAAAGGATACTACCGGTTTGCCGTTAAGAAGAGGCAGGAGAATCAGAGATTAGTGGAGGAGCTTAGGCGTATTTATGGAATATGAAGGAGAAGAAGATGGCAAAATCAATTATGGTCCAGGGTACGATGTCCAATGCCGGGAAGAGTGTTCTGGTCGGCGGATTGTGCCGGGTATTCAGGCAGGATGGTTATAGGGTTGCGCCTTTTAAGTCGCAGAATATGGCTCTTAATTCTTTTATCACGAAGGAAGGGCTTGAGATGGGAAGGGCGCAGGTGATGCAGGCGGAAGCCGCCGGTATCGAACCGGAGGTATCTATGAATCCTATCTTGCTGAAGCCGACGAACGATTCCGGTTCTCAGGTGATTGTAAACGGGGAAGTGGCGGGGATTATGTCGGCGGCGGAATATTATGAGAAAAAGAGGGACTATATTCCTGCAGTCATGGAGGCTTACCGAAAGCTGGAGGAGAGGTATGAGATCATCGTGATAGAGGGCGCGGGAAGTCCGGCGGAGATCAATCTGAAAGAAAATGATATCGTGAATATGGGGCTTGCCGGGATGGTGGGCGCTCCGGTCCTGCTGGTGGGGGATATTGACCGGGGAGGCGTATTTGCCCAGATTGTGGGAACGGTTGAGCTCCTTGCGGAAGAGGAGCGAAAGCGTATCAAAGGCACGATTATCAATAAGTTCAGGGGAGATAAGGAGATCCTTAGGCCGGGGCTTGACATGCTCTCGGAGAGGACGAGGATTCCGGTCTGCGGGGTTGTTCCTTATTTTTATCTGGATATCGACGACGAGGACAGCTTAACGGAGCGGTTCGGGAGAAAGAACGGAGCGGGCAGGATCGATATTGCCGTGATCCGTCTGCCCCGGATATCTAATTTTACGGATTTCGCGCCCTTTTATGGGATGGAGGAGGTGTCGCTTCGTTATGTAAGCAGCGCGGGGGAATTCGGAGATCCGGATGCGGTTATCCTGCCCGGTACGAAGAATACCATCGGGGACTTACTGTGGCTCAGGCAGAACGGACTGGAAGCGAAGATCTTAAGGCACAGCGCCGGCGGGAAACTTCTGTTTGGAATCTGCGGAGGCTATCAGATGTTAGGAGAAGTGATCGAGGACCCGGAGGGTATGGAGCAGCAGGGAAGCGTCAGGGGAATGGGTCTGCTTCCGATGAAGACCGTATTTGTTCCGGAGAAGACGCGTACCCGTGTCAGAGGACATTTTCAGAGGGTAAGAGGGCTTCTTCATGAGCTGGAGCAAGTGGAGATAGAAGGCTATGAGATCCATATGGGTATCTCCAAGAGGCGGGATACAGTTCCAAAGGAGGATCAGAGGCGTTATGAAGACGGTCTGCTTGTGCTGAGAGACGGCGCAGCGCAGGGAGAGCGGAAGGAAGACGGCATGTGCACCGACCATATCTATGGCTGTTATGTACATGGGATCTTCGACCGGGCGAGGGTTACAGAGGTGATGGTCCGGGCGCTGCTTCGGCAGAAGGGATATGCCGGCGGCCATGTAAAAGCGGTTGATATGCGGGAATATAAGGAGGAACAGTATGACAAACTGGCGCAGATCATCCGGGAGAATATTGATATGGAAGCAGTCTACAGAATCATCGGGGCGGAAAGGAATCAGTAATGCTTTATCTTATAACAGGCGGGAGCGGGAGCGGTAAATCAGAGTATGCCGAAGATCTGCTGTGTGAACTTTGCAGGGACCGGGCAGAGCGGCTTATCTATGTGGCGACGATGTTTCCTTACGGCGGCGAGACGAAGGAGAAGATCAGACGGCATCGGCGGATGAGAAGGGACAAGGGGTTTGAGACGATCGAGTGTTATACGGATCTGGACAGTATAACCGGAGAACTTAAGAGATACGGTACAGCCGTCTCCGTGTTGATCGAGTGTATCTCGAATCTGGTATCGAATGAATTATTTTTCCCGGATTCATGCCGGGGGAAGCAGGAACATGATCAGACAGGCGGCAGGATGAAGGTCCAAAGAAACGACGGGGAGGAAGACCAGATAAAGAGAAGAGAAGATGTGGTAAATAAGATATTAAAGGGAGCGGAAGCTGTCGGACAGACAGCAGGAAACGTGGTGATCGTGACCAATGAGGTCAATTCGGAAGGGCTTGCCTACTCTCCTGTGATGATGGATTATAAGCAGGCCATGGGGGAAGTTAACTGCCGTCTGGCAGAGATGGCGGACAAGGTGACGGAGGTCGTATACGGAATACCGTTGGAGGTGAAGAGCAGGTTATGAGGATGATTATAGGAGGGGCGTTTCAGGGGAAGCTTCGTTATGCCAGGAGCATGTATCCGAAGATTACCTGGGCGGACGGAAAGGTCTGTCCCTATGAAGAGATAAAGACATGCGAGGGTATCTTCCATCTGGAGGCATATATCCGCCGTGTTATGCAGGAAGAAGAGGCCCGGCCTTATCTTGAGATGTTAAATGGGCTGGCAGGGATCAATCCCCGGATCGTAGTGGTCAGTGACGAGGTCGGATACGGGCTGGTGCCTGCAGATCCTTTTGAACGAAGATACCGTGAGACGGCAGGGCGCATCTGCACCAGGCTGGCGGCCGACGCCGAGCGGGTTGACAGAGTAGTCTGCGGGATTGGGACGGTCATTAAGAAGGAAGAAGCGCCTTTTGAAGAGATGATGCCGGAAGAGATCGTATTACCAGAAGAAAGGATGCCGGAAGAGATGATGCCGGAAGAGATCGTATTGCCGGAGGAGATAGAGAAGAGAAGTTTTGAGATAATTACGGAAGAGCTGGGGGACATATCCCTTGTCCCCGGGACAGAATCTGTTGTGAAGCGGTGTATCCATACCAGTGCGGACTTTGAGTACGCCAGGAATCTGGTATTTTCCGAACAGGCGGTAGAGAAGATACATAATGCGATCCGGGACGGGGCTTCCATCGTGACGGATACGCAGATGGGTAAGGCGGGGATCAATAAGAAGAAACTGGGGCAGTACGGCGGGAAAGTCTACTGCTTCATGAGTGATGAGGATGTTGCAAAGGAGGCGAAACGCCGCGGCGTAACCCGCGCCGCCGTCAGTATGGAGAAGGCGGCGGGACTCCATGAGAAGCTGATCTTTGCGGTTGGAAATGCGCCGACGGCGCTGATCAGGCTGTATGAATTGATCCGGGAAGAAAACTTTAAGCCGGAGGCGGTTATAGGGGTTCCGGTGGGATTCGTGAATGTCGTACAGTCGAAGGAACGGATTCTTACACTTGAGGACATTCCCTATATTGTTGCGAGAGGGCGGAAGGGAGGAAGCAATATAGCGGCGTGTATCTGTAATGCGTTATTGTATACATTATAAAAGAGATTATCCAGGAGGATGACAGAAGAGATGAAGGGAATATTATATGGCGTGGGCGTCGGTCCGGGGGATCCCCGGCTGATGACATGCCTTGCGGTGGAGACGGTCAGGAAGTGTCCTGTGATAGCCGTGCCCGCCGAAGGCAGGGAACATGCGGTAAGTTACAGAATAGCGGAGGGTATCGTACAGGGGCTTGAGGAGAAGGAGTGCCTGAACCTGTCCACTCCTATGACGAAGGACAGACGGATACTGGAGCAGAATTATGAGACGGCGGCCGAGAAGATTATCGGGCAGTTAAAGCAAGGCAGGGATGTGGCATATCTTACCCTTGGAGACCCGACGATCTATTCTACTTATATCTACATTCACCGTATCGTTAAGGCAAGGGGGTACGAGACGCGGATCATCAATGGGATCCCTTCATTCTGCGCGGTGGCGGCGAAGTTAGGAGAGAGCCTTGCCGACCGTTCGGAGCAGCTTCACATCATACCGTCTACCTACGATATCGAAGAGGCTTTGACATACCCGGGGGCAAAGGTGCTTATGAAAGCCGGTTCAAAGCTTCCCGCTGTGAAGAAGACGCTTGCAAAGAAGGGGATGACGGGAACCATGGTGGAGAACTGCGGTTTGTCAGATGAACGTATATATGATAACATAGAGGACATGCCGGATACGGCAAGCTATTACACGATCGTTGTGGTAAAAGAGAACGGACATGATTGAACTTAAGAACCTCACAAAGAAATATGATGAGTTTACCGCCGTAGATAATCTGAATCTGACCATTAACACAGGAGGATTTTTCGGGCTTCTGGGTCCTAACGGCGCGGGAAAATCTACGACGATAGGGATGCTGTCGACGCTTTATCTTCCGACAGAGGGGGAGATTCTGATTGACGGCGAGAGGCTGACCCGGCAGAATACCGCTTTGAAGCGAAAGATCAGTGTGGTGACGCAGGAATATTCCATGCGGCAGGATATGACCATAGAGGAGATTATGGAGTATCAGGGAAGATTATATTTTGTGCCGAAGAAGCAGAGACGTAAGAAGACCCGGGAATTACTGGAATTCTGTGGTCTGACGGATTACAGGAGGCGTACGGTGCGTAAACTGTCGGGGGGAATGAAGCGTAAGCTGATGGTGTGCCGCGCGCTGCTTACCGAACCGGAGATTCTGCTGCTGGATGAGCCGACGGCGGGGATGGACGCGCTGGCGAGACGGCAGATGTGGAATCTTCTGAAAAGACTGAACCGGAACCATATGACGATCCTTCTCACCACACATTACATGGAGGAGGCAGAGATCCTCTGTGACCGCGTAGGTTTGATGGACCGCGGGCGCCTGAAGGAAGCAGACGCGCCGGGGGTAATGATTGAACGGCTGGGACGGTATGCGGTGGATCAGGCGGAGAAAGAGGAGATGAGAAGCCTTTTCTTTCGGACGCAGGAGGAAGCGGTTCGGTATATAGCCGGATTAAAAGGCGACGCTGCTCTTAGAAATACGACGCTGGAAGATGTATTCCTGGAGAAAGTCGGAAAATATCTGGAGAATCGAAGATGACCGGCATATAAGCAGCGGCAAAAGAGAGACAGGTTGGCAGAGTTTGAATATTAGATTTGGAGAATGTCAGATATGGGAATTGTAACCGTATTGTGGGAAAAATGGGTAGAGTTCAGAAGGGATTTTTATAAGATTACATTGGCGGCAATGATCGCTCCATTGATGTATATCCTGGTTTTCGGCATGGGAATCCAGACGATTTCCCACGGGCAGCCTTACCTTAATTTCCTGATTCCCGGCGTGGTGGCGCTGACTACCATGAACGGCAGCTTTAACGCCATCGCCCAGAATCTGAACGTACAGAGACTGTATGAGAAAGCGTTCGATCAGGTGATGATCTCGCCGACGCCTTTATGGCAGTTTATCGCAGGACAGATTATCGGGGGGAGCCTGCGGGGGATCTACGCCGGCTGTATCATCATCCTTCTGGTGCTGCCCATCGGGCTTCACCTTTGTTTCAACGGCTGGTCGTTTCTCATTATGTTTTTGAATGGAGCCGTGTTCTCTACCCTTGGGGTGGTGGTTTCCTTTTACGCCAGGAGCCATACCGATGTACCGCGTTTTTCCAATTATGTAATTATGCCTATGGCTTATCTATGTAATACATTTTTCTCGTCGGATTCCATACCCCATGGATTGAGGGAGGTAATCCGGTACCTGCCTCTTTCGCAGACAAGCAGTATGATCCGCAGTATCGCGAATGAGGAACCGTTTTCTTATACGGGCATCGGGATTCTGGCAGTTTATCTTGCCGTGTTGACGGCGCTGGCGTTCTGTTTTCTCTATAAGAAAAAGAATCTTTAGAAGAGATGAAGAGTGGAAAGGGGTGGGGAATATGAGATGCAAAGAGGATGGTAAAAAGAGAAGAATAGGGAGATACATTATTATCTTAGCGGGATTTGCTTTTCTGTGCGCGGCAGAAGGAGAGGGGCTCTGCCGGAACGTGACGGCGGCAGATTCTGTGGAAGTACATTCGCTGGCGGACGGAAAGTATGCGGTGGATGTGGTTTTGAAAGGCGGAAGCGGAAAGGCGAGTGTGGAATCGCCGACTCTGTTGATCGCAGAGGAGGGACGGTATTTTGCCAGGATCACGTGGAGCAGCCCGAATTATGATTATATGGTGGTGGATGGCGAGACGTATTATAATCAAAACACGGACGGAGGCAATTCCCGGTTCCAGATCCCTGTACTTGCGTTTGACGAGGAAATGCCGGTGATCGCGGATACGGTGGCAATGGGCGCGCCCCATGAGATATCGTACACGCTCTGCTTTTATTCAGATTCGGTTGGCAGCGAGAGCAGCCTGCCGCAGGAGGGCGCCAAACGTGTATTGGTCATGGCGGCCTTTATCATTATAGCAGGCGGGATTTTGAACTATTTTACCAACAAGAGGAGAAAAAGGGATTACCTGGGAGCGAATAGATGAATATAAAGAGTGAAAAACAGTTTTTAAGTATCCGTGAATTGACGGCGGGGGGCTTATTCGCAGCGTTGATTGCCGTCGGTGCGTTTATTAAAGTAACATTGCCCACAGAACCGATACCGATGCATTTTACTCTGCAGTGGTTTTTTGTACTGCTTGCGGGACTTATGCTGAACAAACGTCTTGCGGGAGTCAGTGTAGGAGTATATCTGCTGATCGGGCTTGCCGGCGTCCCGGTATTTGCTTCGGGAGGCGGACCGTCCTATCTGCTTCGGCCCGGATTCGGTTATTTGCTTGGATTTGCGGCTGCGGCGTATGTTATGGCCTGGATGTGTGACCGAGTCGGGACGCTTCGTTTCGGGAAGCTTCTGCTGATCTCTTTTGCAGGGCTCTTGATATATTATGGAATCGGGATGATATATTATTTCTTCATCTGCCGTTTCCTGATCTTTCAGGAGGTAACCTGGAAGATATTACTGGTTAACGGATTCTTGCTGACCGCGGGGGCTGATTTTGTCCTGTGTGCCGCGGCCGTGGGTGTGGCGGCGAAGCTGCGCGGCGTTGTCAGGGATTCCCTATATGGATAGGAGAAGGAAAGTATGGAGAAGATCAGGATTGGGACAAGAAAGAGCCGGCTTGCATGTATTCAGGCCGGTACCGTGGCAGAGTATATCAGGCTTCATTGCAGAGGGTATGAAGCAGAGATTGTGAAGCTTATGACGACAGGAGATAAGATCTTGTCTAAGAAGCTGGATGAGATCGGACAGAAGGGATTATTTGTCAAGGAGCTTGACAGTGCGCTGATGGAGGGAATTACGGATCTTTCTGTACATTCTTTGAAGGATATGCCGATGGAGATTCCAAAGGAACTTCCCATCATCGGGGTGTCCGGACGAGAGGATGCAAGGGACGTCCTGGTATTGCCCGGGGGAGTCAGAGAGTATGATTACCGCGGTCCTGTCGGCTGCTCCAGCAACAGGCGGATTCTGCAGCTTAAAGAGCTGTATCCCGGAGTCAGGATCAAGACTGTTCGGGGAAATGTCCCGACAAGGCTGAATAAGCTGGATAACGGAGAATACGGCGCGTTGGTGCTGGCGGCGGCAGGGTTAAAGAGACTGGGGCTAGAAGAACGTATCAGCAGGTATTTTTCGGTGGAAGAGATGATACCGGCCGCCGGGCAGGGGATTCTCGGAATCCAGGGCCGGGCGGACAGATCTTATGGATTTCTGCAGGGTTTTTTTGATCCGGAGGCTATGGACTGCGCGCGCTGCGAGAGAGCTTACATGACTGAGATGAACGGAGGCTGTTCCCTGCCGATGGGCGTATATGCAGAGGTTCTGGATGAGAAGAGGATGAAAGTGATGGGACTTTATTACGACGAGGCGTCCAAGACTTCATACAGGATGTGCATGACGGGAGAACGAAGCGCTTCTGAGGCGCTGGGGATTGAACTGGCAAGGAAAATCAAAGAGCAATAGGAGTAACGAGATATGGATCAAGCAGGTAAGGTATGGCTGGTGGGCGCAGGTCCGGGTTCGGCGGAGCTTCTGACCGTCAAAGCTTTAAGGCTTCTGAGTACCAGCGATTGTATTGTATATGACAGATTGATCGGGAGAGAGATTCTGGCTATGCTGCCGGCGGATAAAGAATTGATCGACGTGGGAAAGTCTGCCGGGAATCACACGGTGCCGCAGTCTGAGATCAATCGGATTCTGGTGAGGGAAGCGAAGCGGGGCAGGAAGGTGGTGCGTCTGAAAGGAGGCGATCCTTTCTTATTCGGAAGAGGAGGAGAGGAATTAGAAGCCTTGCAGAAAGAAGAGGTTCCCTTTGAGGTGGTTCCGGGGGTATCGTCGAGTCTCGCGGTTCCGGCTTATAACGGGATTCCGGTTACCCACAGGGATTATGTGTCCGGCGTACATATTATTACGGGACACCGCAGGGCCGGGAAAAGTGAAGAGATAGATTACGGCGCGCTCGTGCAGGCGAAGGGAACTCTGGTATTTCTCATGGGTGCAGGCGCCCTTAATGAGATCATGAAAGGGCTTCTGGCCGCGGGAATGAGGCCTGATATGCCGGCCGCCGTCTTACAGCAGGGAACCACGGCCGGACAGAGAAGGATCGCGGCGACCGTCGGTACGCTGGCAGAGGAGGTAAGAAAGCAGAAGATTCAGACACCGTCGATTATCGTCGTGGGAGAGGTCTGCAGACTGTCGGAACAGTTTGCCTGGTATGAGAAGCTTCCGCTGTCAGGGGAGAGGATTCTTGTAACACGGCCTATAGAGCGGGGCTTTAAGCTGCAGGAGAGCCTAAGGGCGCTGGGAGCAGAGACACTGTCTGTTCCTGTGATCCGGACGGTTCCTGTAGACGACGGTGAACGTGTCCTGGAAATAAAGAGGGAGATGGAGAGACTGTCCGAATATCAGGTATTGGTATTTACATCGCCGTACGGCGTAGAACGCTTTTTCGATCTCTTATCTGAGGCCGGGATGGATGTCCGCCGGGTATCGCATATGAAGTTTGCCGTGATCGGGCAAGGTACGGCGGATACCTTGAAGGGGAAAGGCATCCGGGCAGATTATATGCCCGGGAAGTATGACGGAAGTTCCCTTGGCAGGCTGCTTGCCGGGAAGATGGAGGATGGTACGAAGATTCTGCTTGCCAGGTCCTCCATTGGAGGAACGGAGATTCTCAAAGAGCTTGAGAAGAATCCGGCGCTTGTTTATAGAGATCTGGCCGTCTATGATACAAAGTTTCTGACGGAACAGGAGACGCGCCTGCGTTCTTTTATGGAAGAAGGGGGCGTTACGAAGGTGATCTTTACGAGCAGCTCTGCCGTGGAAGGATTCGTAAGGCTGTTAGGAAGATTTGATTATCATAGCGTACAGGCGGTATGTATCGGCGGTAAGACCGCAAAGACGGCAAAGGGCGCCGGCATGCAGACGGTAACGGCAGACAATGCCACAGTTGAGGACATCGTGGCGTGTATGCTCCGTAATGGTGAAAGGGGAGACAGGTGAGAAGGATGAAGAAAAAAGTAGCTGCAGTTCTGTTAACAGGCGTTATAATTGGTTCAATGGCGCTGGCGGGTTGTTCCGGAGGAGATGAAGCCCCGGCTGATGCGCCTGCTAAAGAGGAAGAGGCAAAGACAGACAATGAGACAGGAACGGATACGGATCAGGAAGCCGCCGACAAGGTGGCGGCGTTGATCGACGCGATCTATGTACAGGAGAGGACAGATATGACGGATGAACAGTGTAAAGAAGCAAAAGAAGGATGGGATGCATTGACGGATGTGCAGAAAGAGCTGGTGGAGGGTGAGAATGCCGATCCGGATTATTTTGGAGAGGATACCGGCGACGCGTCTAAGGATGATCCGCGTAATCAGGATGAGATCGGAGAGAATGAGATTCTGGTAGTCAGCTTCGGTACATCCTATAATGACAGCCGCGCGCAGGATATCAAAGGAATTGAAGACGCCATACAGGAGTCGAATCCGGATTGGTCCGTAAGAAGGGCATTTACGTCGCAGATTATCATCAATCATATACAGGCGCGGGACGGAGAGGTTATCGATAATATGGAACAGGCGTTGGAACGCGCGGCAGAGAATCAGGTAAAGAATCTGGTGATACAGCCGACTCATCTGATGCACGGCGCGGAGTACGATGAACTGAAGAGGGCGGCCGATACTTTTAAGGATCGGTTCGAGACGGTTAAGATCGCGGAACCGCTGCTTGGAGAGATCGGTACGGATGCTTTGGTAATTAACGCGGACAAAGAGGCGGTCGCGATAGCCGTCCTTAATGAAGCGGTGAAGGACGCGGGGTATGACAGCCTGGACGCGGCAAAGGGAGACGGCGCCGCGTTCGTATTCCTGGGACATGGAACCTATCACACCGCAAAGGTATCTTATAGCCAGATGCAGACACAGATGGGGCAGCTTGGGTATGAGAATGTGTTTATCGGAACGGTAGAGGGGAATCCGGAAGAGACATCCTGTGAATCTGTGATGGAAGCCGTCTCACAGGGGGGATACAGGAAAGTAATCTTTCGTCCGCTGATGGTTGTGGCGGGCGACCATGCGAATAACGATATGGCGGGGGACGATGAAGATTCCTGGATGAGCGGCTTTAAAGCTTCGGGGAAATTTGACAGTGTAGACGCGCAGATTGTAGGTCTTGGTTCCATCGATGCCGTCAGGCAGCTCTATGTTAAGCATACAAAGGACGCCATAAATCAGTGATGGTGTGAACCCGCAAAGCTAAGGGACGGACATCTTGCGGAAACCAGTTTTAGGACAGTCTGCCGTCAGGAAATCGCAGAAAGATAGCCGGGACAGATTGTGCGGGAATTAAGAGGTAACGAGAATGAGAATAATCAGAGGAACATTTTATGCGCTGATATGCGTCATTGTATTGGCAGGGTGTGCGGGAAAAGGCGAAGCAGACAGCGATGGTACAAAGCAGGAAAAGGTGAAGGATCAGGAAGCAGAGAAATCTGCGCGCACGGAGACAGAAGCGGGCATGTCGGAGGATATGGAACAGGAAATATCAGAGCTTGCTGACGGAGTCTATACGGCTGAGTTTCATACGGACAGCAGTATGTTTCATGTCAATGAAGCCTGCGAAGGGAGAGGGACGCTGACCGTGGAGAAGGGGGAGATGACGATACACATTTCCCTGGCTTCTAAGAATATCGTTAATCTCTATCCCGGTTCTGCCGCGGACGCCGGGAAGGAAGGGGCGGAAGTGCTTCTTCCGACGGAAGACACGGTAACTTACAGTGACGGTATGACCGAGGAGGTCTACGGCTTTGACGTGCCGGTTCCGGTATTGGAGGAAGAATTTGAGCTGGCGCTGATCGGGACGAAGGGCACCTGGTATGACCATAAGGTCCGGGTATCGGCTCCGGAGCCGGTGGAATAACTTGAAGTAAATCGAAAGCAGAAAAGGGTTGAAAATGTTGTGAAAACATTTTCAACCCTTTTGTCGTGCGCCCGGCTCTTAATAGCTCTCGGAATAGCTGTCGATTACAGAGTGTATGACGGAGCGGCGTTTGGGTGAGAGATGCTGGTACTTTTCGACTAGTTTTGCTTCATCATGGTTTAACGATAATCTTACCGTAGGTTCAATCTTATAGGGAAGGTCCGTATGGCCGACGATATAATCTATAGAAGTTTCAAAAAAATCTGCAATATTCTTTAACGTTTCTATATCAGGAGATGTTATATCATTCTCGTATTTGTAGACAGATTGTTGGCTGATATGTAGTATATCCGCCAGTTTCTGTTGGCTTAGTCCCTTTTGCTGCCGTAATTTTTTTAGATTTTCCATAAAATCATGCCCTTTCTATTCCCATTGTAACAATACTTTACATATAAAAATAAAACTTATTAAGTGTTGACAATAAAACTTTAAAAGTTTATAATGGTCACGAAAGATAAAAAACAACAAGAAGGAAAGAGGAAAGAGGAAAAAGGTGAGAAAATACAAGAAGATATGGATGTTGTCTCTTCTTTTTATCTTTATTATCGCGGCAGGGACCGTATACTATGCATCAAATTCCAAAAAGGAAGAAGAAAAAGAAGAGACGGAGGTAAAGGAATTAGTCCTTTATAAAGAGAAGGAAGAGGAAACAAAGACAGAGAATATTCCGGTTGATTTTGAAGAATTGAAAAAGATCAATGAAGACGTATATGCGTATATTGAGATTCCGGGAACAAAGGTATCTTATCCGATTCTGCAGAGTGCGGACGGGAGTACGGACTACTTGAATAGGACATTGGAAAAGGCTGAGGGGCTTCCGGGGGCTATCTATACGGAGAACATCAACAGCCGGGACTTTAGGGAGATCAATACCGTGATCTATGGGCATAACATGAAAGACGGGACGATGTTCGCCGGTCTGCATGATTTTGACGATGAACAGTTTTTCAGGGAACATACTGAAATCAAGATCTATCTTCCGGATCAGGCAGTCAGTTACAGAATATATGCCGCGGTGGTGTTTGACGACCGATATCTTCCGGTAAGTTATAATTTTGATACATTATCAGGGCGGCAGGAATTCCTGGAAGATATCAGGAATTATGGGCAGCAGCCGGCATATTTTAATGAAGAATATGCTCCGACGGACCAGTCTTTGCTAATTACGCTGTCGACATGTATCGGGGACCAGCCGTCGAATCGGTGGATGGTGATAGGAGTACGGGATGAACAGGGAGAATAAGGGCGGACGGTACGCGATGGCGGCCGGCGTCATGCTGTTTACCGCGGGAGTTGCCTTTCTCAGCGCTTTCTTTTCTTGTGTTTTCCTGAAAACGAACCGGGTAGTGGAGGACGGGACGAAACTTATAGAGTATGAAGGAGAGCAGTATACTTACAATCCGGATTTGGTCAATATTCTCTGCCTTGGCATTGACAGCCATGAGGAACTGAACCGGGACGGTCTTCCGGGAGAACGCGGCCAATCGGACGCGATCTATCTGGTAAGCCTGGATACGCATACGAAAGAGGTAAGAATCTTGAATATTCCGCGGGATACTATGGTTCCGGTGAGTATCTATGACGTATCGGGCGAGTTTGTGAGTATGCAGACAATGCAGATTACATTGCAGCATGCATTTGGAGACGACGAAGAGGACAGTTGCAGAAAGACGGCGAAAGCGGTATCTTCTCTGCTTGGAGATATTCCAATCCATCGGTACTGCGCCGTCAACTTCGGCGCGGTTCCCGCACTGAATGATGCGGTTGGAGGCGTGGAGGTTCAGATGGATTCGGAATATGTTGACGCCTGGCTTGCAAAATGTGATCCTGCGTTTACACCGGGTAATATCGTACGCCTTACAGGTATGCAGAGTTATTATTATCTCAGCGTGCGTGACATAACCGTCTATGCCAGCTGCGAAGAAAGGGTGGAGCGGCAGAAGATTTACATCAGCAGATATGTCGACGCGGTGAAAGAGAAAATGCGGGCGGATGGGAGACTGCTGTTTGAACTCTATTCGGCGCTTCAGAAAAATATGACGACGCAGATCGGAATCGTAGATTTATGGACTTTATCCCAGTATATAAGTGAAATTAATTTTGACAGCCCGCTTCTGTCTATTCCGGGAAGACGGGTGGAGGGGGAAGTGTTCGAGGAATTCTATCCGGATGAGGACGAGCTGCAAAAAATGATCGCAGAATTATTCTATGTCCGGTCGAACGGAGACGAGGGATGATATTAGAACCTGTAAAGGTTTTAATATAAAACCGGGGATTCCCGGAAAAGCCGTCCAAGGCAGGAAATACTGTCTGATTCAGAAGACGGCAAAAAGAAAAAAGGAAGGAGGAGATGCCAATGAGAAATTTATGGAAAAAAGCGGTCTCGCTTTCTCTTGTACTGAGCATGGTCTTAAGTATAGGGATGGTAAGTAATGCCGCCGGAAGCGCAAGTACACAGCCGGTACAGAAAGGAAGCAGCGCCAGCGCAGGTTCGGCAGTTGTAAACGGCGTACGGGCGCGTACTTCGGGCGTTACGGTCAGCGCAGTTGACGAGGTAAGATATGCAGAAGCATTGTCGAAACTTGGATCGGCAAATGGATTGAGAACAATCCTGGGAAACCGTTACAGAGAAGGAACGTCACTGAGCTTGCTTGCGGTGGTGGATGTCTATAGTCCGGTAAAACCGCTTACGGTCGAATTCGACGTGCAGGGTGTTGCAAGGAATGATACGGTCTATGTGCTTCACTGTTATGACGGGGCGAATTGGGAAGTGATTACTCCGAATGCCGTAGGAAACGGGTATATTTCAGCGACTTTCAGCAGCTTTTCACCGGTTGCGTTTGTTAAGGCAGTAAAATCGAGTACTACGGACAATTCAGGAAAATCACCGAAGACAGGCGAGTTTTAATTCTGCTTTTTCTGCTTTTCAGTTTAAATTAAGTTTAAATTAAGTTTAGAAGATAGTATTGACAAATTCATTTTACATGGTATAATAGTCTAAGTGTGAATAGGAGTTTAAGTTATGATATTAGACCTATCCCGTGTTCTGTCAGAACAGCATGAAGCGATTGAACAGTCTGTGCCCATTGAGACGGATGTGTTTCGTTGTGAGATGGGGAGCTTCGATCTTGTCAGGAAGTCTTCGTTGTCGCTTAGTATAGTCTACGTGGAGGACAAGAAGCTTGAGATCACAGGCAAAGGAGAAGTTACGGCAGTGATCCCATGCGACCGTTGTCTTGCGGATGTTCAGGTGAAGATACCGCTTGATTTTCATAAGAAGGTGAGTGTTGATCCGGAGTGTGCTGATGTGACAGAAGAGTTAGACGAAGCAAATTATATTGACGGATATAGCTTTGACGTAGAACAGTTGATCTACAACGAGTTATTAGTAGGGTGGCCGACGAAA
>CANODD010000005.1 GCA_947564705.1 uncultured Dorea sp.
CAGAATGCGCTCAGAAACTATATCACGATTTTGCCGAGAATATGCCGATTCTTGACTACCACTGTGATATTACTGAATTGACGGTTCTCGGCAATTTCCTGGGGGTTGATATGGCAGTGGTAGTCAAGAATCGGCATATTTTCGGCAAAATCGTGATATAGTTTCTGAGCGCATTCTGTGTTTAAAAGAAAATTATCGTCCATAAATGTTTTCATTGTTATTCTCCTTTCTATACATATTCCATCAGACTTGGCAGAAACAGACTGATCTGTGGAATATAAGTTACAAGCATTAATACGACAAAGATTGCGGCAAAATAAACCAACAGCTGTTTCATAACGGTTTCGATCTTAACGCCTCCGACCTTGACGCCGACAAACAGCGTGGTTCCTACAGGCGGTGTGATCGTTCCGATGCACAGGTTAAATATCATCATGATACCGAAATGAATGGTATTCATTCCCAGCGCCTGGCATACCGGCAGGAAGATCGGCGTGAAGATCAGGCAGGCCGGCGTCATATCCATGAACGTGCCTACAACCAGCAGAATCACATTGATCATCAGGAAAATTATGATCTTGTTTTCACTGACAGACAACAGACCTGCGGAGACTGCTTCCGGTATGTTGGTAAAGGACATGACCCATGACATAATGCTGGATACACCGATCAGGAAGATGATAATTCCCGTCATCTCCGCGCTGTCCTTCAAAATGGGCATAATGTCCTTTGGCTTGATGGATCTATAGATAAACAGCGACAGGAACAGGCTGTATACCACCGCAACGACCGCGCCCTCTGTGGCCGTGAAGATACCGCTGATAATGCCGCCGATGACGATTACAATTAACAGGAGGCAGGGAAGCGCCTGAATAAAGATATTCCATTTTTCCTTCGCTGTATAAGTGGTATTGCTTCGGTAACCTCTTTTCTTTGCAATAAAGAAGATGACCAGCATACAGGCAAGCCCCCATAGAAATCCCGGGAGATATCCTGCCATGAACAGCGCGGCTACGGAGGTCCCGCCGCTTACAAGGGAGAAGGTGATCATAACGTTACTGGGCGGGATCAGAAGACCGGTGGGCGCCGTGGCAATATTGGCGGCAGCCGAAAAATCCGGATCATAGCCTTCCTCCTTCTCAATAGGGCCGATAATGGAGCCCATAGCGGACGCGGCGGCGGTACCGGAACCGGAGATGGCTCCGAACAGCATATTTGCAAGGACATTTGTCTCGGCAAGGGCGCCTGGCATCCGTCCGGTGATCACTTTCGCAAGATTAATGATACGTACGGCAATCCCGCCCTTGTTCATGATATTTCCTGCCAGGATAAAGAACGGAATCGCAAGCAGGCTGAATACGGAGATTCCTGAGAAGATCCGCTGCGCGCCGGTCAGTACCGCGACGTTCATGTCCATGACAGGAAGGATCGCGCAGATAGACGAGATCCCAAGGGCCACGGCGATCGGAACGCCTGCCAGCAGTAAAACCACAAGTACAACTAAAATAATCAATCCACAGATGATTGCAGTATTCATAATATTCCTCCTTCCTATACTTCTTTACCGTCGGAAACTTCCGCAGTGTCGGCGGTTTCTGCGCCGGTTGCTGTCTGTATCTGTCCGCCTGCCAGATCTGCAATATTTAACACAGAGTAGACGACGATCAGAATACCGGATACCGGAATGATGATATAGACCACTCCCATCGGTATTCCAAGGGAAGCGGTAGACTGGGTCATGGTAAGTTGTACGATGTTAAATCCGCCGTAAACCATGACAGCTCCGGCAAGAAGCATGATCAAAAGTTCAGACACGATGCTTAGCAGCTTCTGGGTTTTCTGGTTAAATTTGTCAGCGAGAAATCCCATACGCATATGATCTCTCTTTCCAAATACATAGGCGGTGGCAAGGAGCGCCATCCATGTGAAGCTGTAAGTCAGAAGTTCTTCTGATACGGTGCTTGGACTGTTGAATACAAAACGGGTGACGATCTGGTAGGTTCCGATGACTACCATTGCGCCGAAAATAACGGCGCTTGCAAAGCTTAATATAAGGTCAATCCCTTTCCTGAGTGAATGCAGCATATTCATCTATTTTTCCTCCTTAGAAGCTTCGGATTTTTCAGACGCATCCAGGTATGTTTCATTGATTTCCTGGATGTGGTCATACAGATCACGGATACTTTCATTTTCGGTAAGCATATCATTCTGCACGTTTGCAACCTTGTCCTTGAATAGTTGAACGTCTACATCAATGAATTCTACGCCCATATCGTTTTCGGCAGTCTCTTTTGCCTCCTCGATCTGTTTCTCCCATTCTATCAGCTCTTCTTCGGTGGAAATGAGCGCCGCCTCCTGGAAGATCAGGTAATCCTCTTCACTTAAGCCCTGAAGGAACTTCAGATTGCCGACCAGAACATCCGGTACCATCTGATGTTTGTTATAGGCATAGTATTTTGCAACTTCGCCGTGCTTGTTGTTGGTCAGCGCCAGCTCGTTATTTTCAGCCCCGTCGATGACGCCCTGCTGGATCGCGGTATATACTTCTCCAAAGCTCATGGGGGAGGCGGCGGCGCCGAAGGCGTTGCACATATTTACACTTGCAGGGCTCTGCTGCACGCGCATCTTAAGGCCCTTTAAATCGTCCGGCGTATGGACGGGAGTCTTGGAGTAGAAGCTTCTTGTCCCTGCGTTATACCAGGTCAGTACCTGGAATCCGGCTTCGTCTGTAGAACGGTATACCTGCTGCATATAGTCTACGTCGTTCATGACGGAATGATAGGCCTCTTCCGAAGTAAACAGATAGGGCATGCTGAATACTTCATAGACGTCCGCAAAATTCTCCAGATTCGGCGTTCCTACCAGAACAAAGTCTATGGCGCCGGTCTGCGCCAGTTCGATTACCTTCGTCTGTCCGCCTAAGAGTTCGTTGGGATAGATCTGAACTTCGTATTTGTCGCCGAGATTCTCT
Organism: uncultured Dorea sp.; assembly: GCA_947564705.1. Taxonomy (GTDB): domain Bacteria; phylum Bacillota; class Clostridia; order Lachnospirales; family Lachnospiraceae; genus Sporofaciens. The sequence continues at coordinate 2,972 of CANODD010000005.1, forward strand.
TCTATGTATTCCTTGAATTTCAGAAGACCCAGATGCTCCGGATGGGTTTCCGATTGAGAATGTGCGATGCGGACGATACGTTTTTCGCTTTTCATGCCGCAGCCGCCTGAGAGAAGGGAGCATCCCAGGACGATCCCGGCGGCGAGCATCAGGATAGATGCTTTTTTCAATGCTTTCATTTCCTTTGATTCCTTTCTGATCGTATTCTTCGGAATCAGAAATTGGTTGTACCTCGCTTAACCAGATGGCATTTTACCATCTGCTTCTGCCTGACCTCTTTTCCGTTTAACAAGGCCATAACAGAGTCTATAGCAGTCTTGCATAATACCTCGACTCTGGTATCTACAGATGTTAGTTCAGGCTCGCAACTGATTGAAAGCTCGGAATTATTGTATCCTATGACATTGACCTCCTCCGGTATCTTGAGTCCTCGGGCATGGGCGTACTTGATCGCGCCCACCGCCATGCTGTCATTCGTGGCGATCACACTGTCGAAATGCAGGTTTCTCTGGCGTAGTAAGGTGTCTCTGGTGGCGAATATAGTCTTGTCCGCATAGAGGATCAGCTTATCGTCAATGGAAAATCCTTGTTCACGATGAGCCGCCTTATAACCCTCCAGCTTGCGTTTCGCACTGTGGGAGAAAGAATCCGTAAGAAAAAGGATCCTTCTGCTGCCTGCAAACAATAATTCGTCCACTACGTCATATACAGCCTGAAAATCATCTGCATAGACACAGTAGATATTGCTATCTTCCACATCGCCGTTGATTAGGAAAACAGGAATCTGTTCTGATACAGTGTGAATGCAATGGAAATAATCCGGAGAGTCGTCCGCATAATCCGAACCTACCAGGATCAGGGCGTCGATCTGCTTTTTCATGATTCGTTCCACAGCTTGCTGCTTATCCTCTGTGTCATAACCGCTGCAGTACAGGATACAGTCGTAGCCATATCCCTGGAGATTCTTCTCCAGGTAAGAAACTGCTTTCGCCATATAGGTATCGGCGACGTCCGGACAGATAATGCCGAGAGTTTTCATGGAGCCAAGACCAAGTCCCCTGGCAAATACGTTGGGCGTATAATTGTTTTCTTCCATTACTTTGCGGACCTTTGCTTTCGCTTTCTCGCTGACCTTTGGACTGTCGTTCACGACTCTGGATACGGTAGCGATTGATACGCCTGCTAACTTGGCAATGTCATAAATATTCATAATCCCACTTCCTTTATAATAGTAACAGGGCGGCAGGTACGCAGACCCGTCTAATACTGTTACTTACAATATTCTTATCCGAAGTGTAAGCCCTTACACTTTATTTTATTATACCATGGACGAATGTGAATGCAATCCTTTTGTTTGAGAAATAATTCACAATCTTTAGAGCTGAAAATTATACAAAATGACGATTTGAAATTTAAGTTCAAATTTATATTGACTAATCTGAAATAAAGATGTATGTTTTGTGTAAGCCCTTACATTTTATGCTTAGTGAAGCGGGAAAATGTATGGAGAATTTGACCGTATACAAGTTGCTTTCACTATAATCTTACTATTATAATATTTTTAAGGAAAGGAAATCAGGATCATATGCAAGTATTTATAAAGATCCATCCGGACGATAGGGTTGCGGTTGCGTTGGAGCCTCTGATCGCACATCGTGTCCTTATTGTAGACGGGGAAGAAATTATTTTGACAGAGCCGATACCTCAGGGTCATAAATTTGCCTTACGCGACATCCGTGAAGGCGAAGAGATCATCAAATACGGGGCTCCTGTGGGCATCGCAAAGAGTAATATTAAAAAAGGTTCCTGGGTTCATACCCATAATATGAAGACTGGACTCGGCGATCTGCTTACCTATACCTACGAGCCTAAGCAGGCGGAACCGTTGATTTCACAGGAGACTCACTATTTTCAGGGGTTCAGGAGAATGGATGGGAAAGCAGGCGTCCGCAACGAGGTGTGGATCATTCCGACGGTAGGGTGTGTGAATAACGTTGCCTCTGCCATCGAGAGACGGGCGCAGGAATTCCTTAAAGGGTCTGTGGACGCCATTGCGGCATTCCCACATCCATACGGTTGTTCCCAGATGGGAGACGATCAGGAGAACACCAGACGCATTCTGGCAGATTTGATCCGTCATCCCAATGCAGGAGGCGTGCTGGTTCTGGGGCTTGGCTGTGAGAACAGCAATATCGATATACTGAAAGGATACATCGGAGATTACGACGCGGATCGTGTGAAGTTCCTGACAGCCCAGGAATCGGAGGATGAGATCGAGGATGGACTGAAACTTGTGAAAGAGCTTACAGAGTATGCGGCGGGTTTTGAAAGAACCAGTATTCCATGCAGTGAACTGATCGTCGGCATGAAGTGCGGAGGTTCAGACGGGCTTTCCGGTATCACGGCGAATCCGGCGGTGGGCAGATTCTCGGATCTTTTGATCGCAGAGGGGGGGACGACTATACTGACGGAAGTGCCGGAGATGTTCGGCGCTGAGACGCTCCTGATGAATCGTTGTGAAAATGAGGAATTATATAATAAGACGGTTGCTCTGATCAATGATTTTAAGAATTATTTTACCAGTCATAACCAGACTATCTACGAGAATCCTTCGCCGGGAAATAAGAAGGGCGGAATCTCTACGTTGGAAGATAAGTCTCTGGGATGTACCCAGAAGTCGGGTTCTGCTCCTGTGAAGGGTGTGCTTGCCTATGGCGAGCGGGTAAAGACGAACGGCCTGAATCTCTTAAGCGCTCCGGGGAATGATCTGGTGGCTTCTACGGCTCTTGCCGCTTCAGGAGCTCATATCGTATTATTTACGACCGGACGGGGAACGCCTTTTGCTTCACCGGTGCCTACGGTGAAGATCTCCAGCAATTCGGCCCTTTATGAGCATAAAAGAAACTGGATCGATTTTAATTGTGGTTCTATGGTAGAGAATACGTCATTGGAGGAGTTAGGCGAAGAGCTGTTCCATTATGTGACGGACGTGGCTTCCGGAAAAAAGGTAAAGTCTGAAGAAGCCGGTTTCCATGATTTGGCGATCTTTAAGCAAGGTGTAACATTGTAACAGGAAGGAAAGAGCGTCCATAGAAAATCGACGTGTGTGACGGGCGCTCTTTGAATATTATATTTGGGAAGAATAGAGGAATTATCATGAAAAAATTATCCTATAAGACGTTAAAGGAATTAAATTATGACGGCTATCTATTAGAGGAGGCGCCGGAGAGGGTTCTCCAGTTTGGGGAAGGGAATTTTCTGCGGGCTTTTGTTGATTACTTTATTGATGTGATGAATGAAAAAGCAGGCTTTCATTCTAAGGTGGTATTGGTTCAGCCCATCGGCGGCGGGGATATGATACGGAATTTTATCAATGAGCAGGAAGGTCTGTATACGCTGTTTCTGAGAGGAAATGAAAACGGTCAAAAGATAAATGACAAACGGGTGATTTCAAGCGTCAGCCGCTGCCTGAATCCATACAGTGATTATGATCAATATATGGATTGTGCGAAGAATCCAGAGCTTCGCTTCATTGCATGCAATACGACGGAAGCCGGCATCCAGTATGATCCGGCATGTCGGTTCGAGGACAAACCGGCATCCAGCTATCCGGGAAAGCTGACGCAGTTCTTGTATGCCAGATACCAGGCCTTCGGCGGCGAGCCGGGGAAGGGATTTGTGATATTGTCCTGCGAGCTGATTGACGATAACGGGAAGGAGCTTAAAAAGTGTGTCCTTCAATATGCGCGCCAGTGGAAGCTTGAAGAAACATTCATCCGGTGGATCGAGGATGAGAATATATTCTGTTCTACGCTGGTAGACCGTATCGTAACCGGATATCCGAGAAATGAGGCGGCGGCGATCTGCGAAGAGCTCGGGTATGAGGATAACGTCATTGATACGGGAGAAGTCTTCGGATTCTGGGTAATTGAAGGTCCGGAGAGTTTAAAAAAGGAGCTGCCCTTTGAAGAGGCGGGTCTTCCGATTCTGATTACAGACGACCATAAGCCTTATAAGCAGCGGAAAGTGCGTATCTTAAACGGCGCCCACACATCTATGGTTCTTGGCGCGTATCTGGCAGGACAGGATATCGTAAGGGGCTGTATGAAGGATGACGTGATCCGGGAATTTATGAACCGGACCATCTACGAAGAGATCATTCCTACGCTGACGCTTCCTGAGGATGAGCTTAAGGATTTTGCAAGGGCGGTGACGGACCGGTTCGACAATCCGTTTATCGACCATGCCCTCCTTGCGATCTCCCTGAATTCTACTTCTAAGTGGAAAGCGAGGGTTCTGCCCTCCCTAAAGGGATATGTGGAAAGATATGGGAGGCTTCCGGAGTGTATTACGGCTTCTCTTGCCTTTTATATTGCGTTTTACAGGGGTAAAGGATTTGGTACAGAGGGTTATAAAGGGCTTCGCGGGGAAGAGGAATATCTGATCAGGGATGATCAGGATATTTTGGAATTCTATGATACACATAAGGAAGATGAAGCTTCCGTATTGGTAAAAGCCGTCCTTTCTAATACGCAATTCTGGGGAGAGGATTTGACAGAGATTGCAGGCCTTTGCGAGAAAGTTTCTGCGGATTTGAAAAAAACAGAAGAACAGGGCGCTTATGATCTGATGAAAGAGTGCCTGTCGTAAAGAACAGATACAGGTTATTTTGGTGAAACGAATAGCATATGGCTGGCAAATTAGCAGTAATGAATTAGGAGGTAACAGGATATGAAATCAATGGAAAGGCAGTTAGAAGAATTCGGCGTTGTGCCGGTAGTTGTATTAGAAGATGTAAAAGACGCTCTGCCATTGGCGGACGCTCTGGCAGAGGGAGGACTTCCATGTGCAGAAGTGACATTCCGCACGGAAGCCGCAGAGGAATCCATCCGTCAGATGACAGAAAGATATCCGGATATGCTGGTAGGCGCGGGTACGGTTCTTACGATCGATCAGGTGAACCGGGCTGTTGACGCGGGGGCAAAGTTCATCGTGAGTCCGGGATTCGACCCGGAGATCGTGGATTACTGTCTGGAAAGGGAGATTCCGGTATTTCCGGGCTGCGTCACTCCTTCCGAGGTGGCGCAGGCGGTTAAGAGAGGGCTTCGGGTGGTGAAGTTCTTTCCCGCGGAGCAGTTCGGCGGAGTATCGACAATCAAAGCGCTGGCGGCGCCGTATACGACGGTAAGATTTATGCCTACCGGAGGAGTGAATGCAAAGAACTTGAAGGATTATCTGGAGTGCGGCAAGATCGTCTGCTGCGGCGGAAGCTGGATGGTGAAGGGAAGCCTGATCAGGGAGGGAAAGTTTGATCAGATCCTTGAGATGACGAAGGAAGCGGCGGAACTGGTGAAAGGGATCCGCGGCTGATCTGCGGCATTCAGTCTGTCTGTTCAAATTGCGCAAGGCAATCCGGATATCACAATTAAATGATAGGAGTTGTCCGACTTGTCGGGCAGCTCATTATATATAAGGAGGAATGAATATGGATTTACAGCTAAGGTCAAAAGAAGAGTGTAAGTACGACGCGGTATCTCTGGGTGAAGTTATGCTCCGTCTGGATCCCGGCGAGGGAAGAATCCGCACGGCCAGGAGTTTCCGGGCATGGGAGGGCGGAGGCGAGTACAATGTAGTACGGGGACTGCGCCGCTGTTTTGGTATGAATACTGCAGTTATCACTGCTTTCGCTGACAATGAAGTAGGGATGCTCATGGAGGACTTTATCCTTCAGGGCGGTGTAGATACGGCGTTGATTCATTGGATGAAGACTGACGGGATCGGGCGTGTCTGCCGGAACGGAATCAATTTTACAGAGCGGGGATTTGGAATCCGCGGCGCGGTCGGATGCTCTGATCGCGCGAACACAGCCATCTCCAAGGCGAGACCGGAGGATTTTGATTTTGAACATATTTTCGGAGAGCTTGGCGTTCGCTGGATGCATACGGGCGGCATCTATGCGGCTCTTTCCGAACAATCCTGCGAGACGGTTCTGGAGGCGATCCGGACTGCCAAGAAGTACGGGACGATCGTATCTTACGACTTGAATTACCGCCCGTCTATGTGGTCTGCTATCGGAGGACAGGAAAAGGCGCAGGAAGTTAACCGAGAAATAGCAAAATATGTGGACGTTATGATCGGCAATGAGGAAGACTTTACCGCCTGCCTGGGGTTCGAGATTGAGGGAAACGACGCTGATTTGAAGGAATTGAATCTTGAGGGTTATAAGAAGATGATCAACACCGCGGCGAGGGTCTATCCAAATTTTAAGGCTGTAGCTACGACTCTGCGGAAAGTAAGGACGGCTACGGTCAATGACTGGGGGGCGATCTGCTGGGTCGACGGGGAGATTTATCAGTCAAAAGATTATAAAGGCCTGGAGATTATGGACCGGGTAGGAGGCGGAGACTCCTTCGCATCCGGATTGATCTATGGGCTTATGGCAACGGGAAATCCCGAACTTGCCGTAAACTACGGCGCGGCTCACGGCGCTCTGGCCATGACCACTCCGGGAGATACGACGATGGCAAGTAAGAGAGAAGTAGAAGCAATCATGGGAGGTGCCGGGGCGCGTGTGCAGAGATAGAATACCAAACCGTTTTCTTACGATCGGCGAGATCATGCTTCGGCTTACTCCGCCGAACTATGAGAAGATTCGTATGGCTTCCGGTTTTGAGGCAAGTTATGGAGGAAGTGAAGCAAATATTGCGTTGGCGCTTGCCAACCTTGGGATTGACAGTACTTTTTTTACCGTTGTTCCCGGTAACAGTCTTGGGAAAAGTGCCGTGCGCATGTTGAGGAGCAATGACGTCCACTGCGCGCCGGTGATTTTAAGTACGCGGGAACAGACACCTACTCACAGGATGGGAACCTATTATCTGGAGACAGGATTTGGGATCCGTGCCAGTAAAGTAATCTACGACAGAAAACACAGCGCTTTTTCTGAATTTAATTTTGATAACGTTAATCTGGAGAATCTTCTGGACGGATACACATGGCTGCATCTGAGCGGGATTACTCCGGCGCTTTCGAAAGATTGCAGGAAACTTATCTTAAACAGCCTGGAAATTGCCAGAAATAAGGGAATCATGGTCAGTTTTGACGGGAATTTCCGAAGTACACTCTGGTCCTGGGAGGAGGCGCGGGACTTTTGTACGCAGTGTCTTCCCTATGTAGATGTATTGTTGGGGATAGAGCCGTATCATCTCTGGCGGGAGGAAGCGGATCATAGTAAAGGAGATATTAAAGAAGGTATTTCCCTGCAGCCGGACTATGGGCAGCAGGATATGGTTTTTCAGGCATTTATTGAGAGATATCCGAATATCAAGTGCATCGCCCGTCATGTACGCTATGCCCACAGCGGAAGCGAGAACAGTCTGAAGGCGTTTATGTGGTACGAGGGGCATACGTTTGAAAGTAAGCTTTTTACATTTAATATCCTGGATCGGGTAGGCGGGGGAGATGCGTTTGCCGGCGGTCTGATCTATGCAATGATGAATCGGTATCAGCCGATGGATATTGTGAATTTTGCCGTGGCAAGCAGCGCGATTAAGCATACGATCCGCGGCGACGCCAATATTACGGACGACGCGGACACGATCCGTAATCTTATGGATATGAACTATGATATCAAAAGATAAATATGCTGCTAAATCCCCGTCTCGGACACAGGCGGGGATTGCTTTGGGTTATTTGTCTCCATAGTGACCTCTGCAGTGGGAGATGTAGAGACGACCGCTTTCTATATGGTAGACAAGGCGGTCTTTTTCGTTGATGCGGCGGCTGTATTCGCCCTGCAGGTCACCGGAGAGAGGTTCGGGTTTTCCAATTCCTTTCATGCAGCCGTTTCGTTCAATATCCTGGATGAGCTGGTTGATCCGCTTTAGTGTTTTTTTATCCTGCGTCTGCCAGTAGAGGTAGTCCTCCCAGGCATCATCCGACCATATTTTTTCACTCATCGTCCACCTCGATCAGTTCATGGGCGGTGCCTTTCCCGGCTCTCAGCTCCTGGACGGATTTCTTCACATAGGCCATGTTCGGCTCGGAGAAAAATGGGTCAGTGGTTTGGGCGATCTCAAACGGGATGCGGTTTTCGCGTAAAACTGCTTTCACAAAAAGATTGATCGCGGTAGAAGTATTCAGGCCTACATTGGAGCAGAAGGTGTCAAAGCTGGCCTTGTCTTTTTCGTCTACCCTTGCGGTTAAGGTTGCCAGTGCCATAGATATCTCTCCTTTCGTATTTAGATTGTGACTATTATAACACTATTGTATGCTGAAAGCAAGCTTATGTATTATATGTGAGATGAAATTTACATCAATTTCCGGTTTCGTGGGCTTATATGGAAATGAAATTCCCTGCAGAAAATTTGCAGGGAATTTTGTATATGAAATAAAAAAGTGTTTCCAGAGGTTATATTGGTGAATATGTAAAAAACATAAAAAGCATAAAAAGCATAAAAAACATAAAAAACATAAAAAACAGTATATAACAGTTGACAACAGTTCTAAACTGTTATATACTGTTAGCAACAAAGGAGGGATGGAATGAAATTAATCATTAATCATTCTTCCATGCAGCCGATCTATGAACAGATTATGGAACAGATTAAGAGTAAAGTGATGCATGGGGAACTGAAAGAAGATACGGCGCTTCCGTCGGTAAGAGTTTTGGCAAAGGAGCTTAAGGTCAGTGCGCTGACCGTGAAGAAAGCATACGACGCTCTGGAAGAAGAGGGGTTCGTGAACACGGTCCATGGGAAAGGGAGCTTCGTAGCCTTTGCCAACCAGGAGATGCTTTTAGAGGAGAAGAAGAAGGAAGTAGAGGCTGATCTGGAGAAGGCCATCCGGAAGGGCAGGAGCTGTGGTATGACGGACTCGGAGATCCGGACGTTATTCGAGATTATATTGGAAGATTAATATAATGCTCCGATCAGGCGAAAGGGCAATGAAGTATGTAGTATTTGCGGGAAGACGTTTATATGTGGAGGACAGACAGAATGCTTAGATTGAATAAAGTAAAGAAAGAGTATAAAGGGTTTCAGCTTGATTGTACGCTGGAAGTACAGGAGGGATGCGTCACCGGGCTGATCGGCAAGAACGGCGCGGGAAAGAGTACGACTTTCAAGGCGATACTGGGTCTGATCAGTACGGACGGAGGCAGCATAGAGATATTCGGCAGGCCGGTCTCTGAGATGAGAATCCGGGACAGAGAGGATATCGGCGTGGTCATGTCAGATTCGGGGTTCAGCGGTTATCTGATGGTATGTGACCTGATTCCGATACTTAAGAGTATGTACAGGAATTTTCAGGAGGAAGAATTCAGGAGGCAGTGCGAGAAATTCCGGATTCCCATGGATAAGAAGATTAAGGAATTCTCCACCGGAATGAAGCGTAAGCTGCAGGTGCTGGCGGCGATCACTCACGAGGCAAAGCTTCTGATACTGGACGAACCGACGTCAGGGCTGGATGTGGTGGCACGGGATAAGCTTCTTGATATGCTGCGGGCCTATATGGAGCAGGAAGGGCGGGCGATATTGATCAGCTCGCACATCTCGGGAGACTTAGAAGGTATCTGTGACGATATCTACATGATCGACGAGGGGAAGATCGTGCTGTACGAAGAGACGGATGTGCTGCTTGACTCCTACGGAATCCTGAAGGTGACGCAAGAGCAGTATGAAAAGCTTGATCAGGAGCATATTCTCCGGAGTAAGAAAGAAGAATTCGGCTATAGCTGCATGACAGACCAGAGGCAGTTCTATCAGGAAAATTATCCGCAGATCACGGTGGAAAAGGGAAATATCGACGAATTGATTATGATGATGGTGAGAGGTGAATAATAATGAAGGGATTATTGATTAAAGATTTTAAGATATTGAAAGGGCAGAAGCAGTTTTTTGCCGCGGTCCTGGTTGTAACGTTTGTGTTCTTGATGACCAATACAAGTTTCTCGTTTGTCATCAGTTATATTACGGTTATGGCGGGTATGCTGACGCTGACGACCATCAGCTATGATGACCATGAGAATGGTATGGGTTATCTCTTCACCCTTCCCATCAGCCGGAAGGGATACGTTCAGGAGAAGTATCTGTTCGGATTCATGACGACCATGCCGGTGCTTGCCGCAGTCTCAGCCGCAGCCTTTCTAGCGTCTCGTGTCCGGCATATTGATTTTACGGCAGAAGAGTGGACGGGGGCGGTGCTGGGGAGTCTTCTGGTTATTACGGTGATGCTGTCGCTTCTGATACCGATAGAGCTTAAGTTCGGGACGGAGAGAAGCAGGGTAGTGATGATGGTCGTATTTGGAGGAAGCTTTGTGGTTATATGCGCGGCCGTAAAGGTATTCGAGTACCTGGGTATTGACTGGAAGATATGGGTAAACAGGTTTGACGGATTGAATCTATCGGTTATCCTGACAGCGTTTATTGTGGCGTGCGGGATTATTATGGCAGTTTCGTATCTGTTCTCCCTGCGTTTTATGACGAAGCGTGAATTCTGACAGAATGGCGTTATTCTGGAATGATATTTTATGATATTTTTCTGGAATGATATTTTATGATATTTTTCTTTGGAGGTATTTGGTATGAAGAAAGCGGGTTACTATTCTTCCGGTGAATTTGCCCGTATGGCGGGAGTGACTCTGCGGACGATCCGCTATTATGATAAGCAGGATATATTAAAACCATCTTTTGTGAGTGAAGCGGGGGCCCGCTTTTATACGGATAAGGATTTTGCGAGGCTCCAGCAGATCCTGCTGCTTAAGTATCTGGGATTCTCCCTCGAGGATATCCGGGAGATGCTGATCGGTGACATGGATTATCATTTCATGCTGAATTCACTGGACATTCAGTTAAAGTTAGTCCGTGACCGGATCGAGCAGATGCAGTTGGTGGAGAGGGCTATAAAGGATACTTCGGAAGAGATACGAAAAGAGCATGCCATAGACTGGAACCGGATGCTGACTCTGATCCATCTGACGAGTATGGATCAGAGCCTGAAGAATCAGTATCAGAACGCGTCGAATATCTCGGCAAGGATTAATCTGCACCGTTTGTATTCACAGAATGGAAAAGGATGGTTTCCGTGGATCTATGAGCAGTCGGGAATTCGGACAGGAATGAAGATTCTGGAGGTCGGATGCGGGGACGGGACGTTATGGGCGGATAACCGGGAGAAATTACCGGGGGATGCAGAGATCCTTTTATCGGATATCTCGGAAGGGATGTTAAGAGACGCGCGCAGAGCCATCGGAAATGAAGACGCAAGATTTGCTTATCGCGTGTTTGACTGTCACAATATCCCTTATGAGAATTCCCGGTTCGATCTGATTATTGCAAATCACGTGATGTTCTATTGTGAAGATATCCATAGGGTTTGCAAAGAGATAGCCCGTGTACTGAAGCCGGGAGGCAGATTTCTGTGCAGCGCGTACGGGAAAAATCATATGAAAGAGGTCGGTCAGTTAGTAAGGGAATTTGACGACAGGATCGTATTATCGGCAGATAAATTATATAACCGGTTCGGTATGGAGAATGGGGAGGGTATCCTGAAGGAGTATTTTTCGGATTGCCGATGGGAGAAATACGAGGATTCTTTGTTGGTTCCGGAACCGGAGCCGTTGATATCCTATGTCCTTTCCTGTCATGGCAACCAGGGTCAGTTCCTTACGAAGCGTTATAAAGAATTTCGGACTTATGTGAAGAAAAGAACGGATAAGGGGTTTCAAATAACAAAAGAAGCGGGAGTGTTCGTATGTGAAGCATTCTAAAGTAGTCTCAGCCAATCAGAATCATGATTGGCTAAGATGCATTTTTTGACAGTCTGTCGGCGGAAAGTCAGGGTGTCGGCAATCTTTGCTCGTGTTCTTCATCCCGTAGTTCCAGGAGATGAAGCTGTCTGAGCAGATCTTGTTTCGAATGGGCGGACAGCCGCCGATATCGTGTCAGCAGATCCTGTGCATCGTCGGATAATTCCCGTGATTCTGATAAAGTAATCTGTGTGGATTCGTCGTTCAGAAGATAGTCGATAGATACATGAAACAGATTGGCGAAAGCTGCCAGTTTTTCATGTGACGGTTGACGATTCTTTGTCTCATATCCTGCTATGGTAGAACGAGCCATGTTCATTCGTTTTGCTACGTATTCTTGTGTCATGTTGTTCTCAAGGCGCAAGGCCCGCAGTTTGTCAGCGAATGCCATAATATCCTCTCCTCTTTTGTATATATTTGGAATATTTTAACAATAGTTGCATAAAAGAACATGAAATGTGCCAATACTAAACGAAACGTTGCATAATGGAACGAGAAAGTAGAGAATTGATAAACAAAAAATGGATAAAATATGTAAAAAATTTGAAAAAATACTTGAAGGTGACCTAAGGTCACCTATTATAATTGCTTTAAGTTTTAAAATGAAGCGGGCGTTACTATCCGCAGGTTTTAAAAGACATAGGATCTTGGCGTAAAGAGATCTTGAGAGTATTTTAAGACAAAGAGGAGGTTACACATGAAAGGAATTATACTAGCGGGGGGTTCGGGCACACGTCTCTATCCTCTGACGATGGTAACATCGAAGCAGCTTCTGCCGATCTACGATAAACCGATGATCTATTATCCCATGTCTGTACTGATGAATGCGGGGATCAGGGATATCTTGATTATTTCAACCCCGCAGGATACGCCCAGGTTCCAGGAATTGCTGGGAGACGGACATCAGTTCGGCGTACATCTGGCCTATGCGGTTCAGCCAAGTCCGGACGGACTTGCCCAGGCGTTCATTATCGGGGCGGATTTTATCGGGAACGATACGGCGGCTATGGTGCTGGGAGATAACATCTTCGCAGGGCATGGTCTGAAGAAAAGGCTGAAGGCGGCGGTGAAGAATGCAGAGATGGGTAAGGGAGCGACTGTATTCGGATATTATGTAGACGACCCGGAACGGTTTGGTATCGTAGAATTCAATCATGAGGGGAAAGCGATATCAATCGAAGAGAAGCCGGCAAAACCAAAGAGTAATTATTGTGTGACGGGACTGTACTTCTATGATAACAGGGTGGTAGAATATGCCAGGAATCTTAAGCCCAGCGCCAGGGGAGAATTGGAAATCACGGATTTGAACCGTGTATATCTTGAGAATGGCGGACTGAACGTCGAGTTATTGGGCCAAGGGTTCACATGGCTCGATACCGGAACACACGAAAGCCTTGTAGACGCAACGAATTTCGTAAAGACGGTAGAATCCCATCAGCATCGTAAGATCGGATGTCTGGAGGAGATTGCGTATCTGAACGGATGGATTTCAAAGGACGATGTGATGGAGGTATATGAAGTATTGAAGAAGAATCAGTACGGGCAGTATCTCAAGGACGTTCTGGACGGGAAATTCCAGGATGGATTGTATTAAATTCCACTAAGAAGAATATGAAGAAAGTAAGGAGAATAGAATTATGAATATAATTGTAACCGGAGGAGCCGGATTTATCGGAAGTAATTTTGTGTTTCATATGTTGGAGAAATATCCTGAATATCGGATTGTCTGTCTGGACTGCCTGACTTACGCGGGAAATCTGTCCACGCTTGAACCGGTTATGGACCGTGAGAATTTTAGGTTTGTAAAAGAGAGTATTACGGACCGAGAGGCGGTATACCGTCTTTTTGAGGAAGAACATCCGGATATGGTTGTGAATTTTGCCGCGGAGAGCCATGTGGACCGTTCGATCGAGAATCCGGAGGTGTTCCTGGATACGAATATTAAGGGAACGGCAGTTCTGATGGACGCCTGCAGGAAGTACGGTATCACCCGGTATCATCAGGTATCAACCGATGAAGTGTATGGAGACTTGCCGCTTGACCGGCCGGATCTGTTCTTTACGGAGGAGACCCCGATCCATACAAGCAGTCCGTACAGTTCGTCAAAAGCGGCGGCGGATCTTCTGGCGCTGGCATACTACAGGACTTATGGACTTCCGGTGACGGTAAGCAGGTGTTCGAATAATTACGGCCCGTATCATTTCCCGGAGAAGCTGATTCCGCTTATGATTGCCAACGCCCTGAACGACAAGCCGCTTCCGGTGTACGGCAAAGGTGAGAATGTCCGCGACTGGCTGTATGTGGAGGATCACTGTAAAGCGATCGATCTGATCCTTCATAAAGGACGTGTGGGCGAAGTCTATAATATCGGCGGCCACAATGAGATGAAGAACATTGATATCGTAAAGATTATCTGTAAAGAATTGGGAAAACCGGAGAGTCTGATCACATATGTGACAGACAGGAAGGGCCATGATATGCGTTATGCCATTGATCCGACGAAGATTCACAATGAGCTTGGCTGGCTTCCGGAGACAAAGTTCGCGGATGGAATTAAGAAGACAATCCGGTGGTATCTGGAGCATAAGGACTGGTGGGAGACAATTATCTCCGGCGAATATCAGAATTATTACGAGAAGATGTATTCAAACCGGTAGGAGGTAGGAGAATATGAAAGTATTCGTGACTGGCGTAGCGGGACAGTTAGGGCATGATGTGATGAATGAACTTGCGAAGCGGGGATATGAGGGGATCGGCAGCGATATTGCCCCTGCATACAGCGGCGTGGAGGACGGTACGGCTGTGACGGGGATGCCTTATGTCCAGCTGGATATTACGGACGCCCGAGCGACAGAGGACAGGATTATGGAAGCAAAGCCGGATGTAGTGGTGCATTGTGCGGCGTGGACGGCTGTGGATCTGGCGGAAGATGAAGATAAAGTAGATAAAGTGCGTGCGATTAATGCCGGCGGCACAAGGAATATCGCAGAAGTCTGTAAGAAACTGGGCTGTAAGATGGTATATATCAGTACGGATTATGTATTTGACGGTCAGGGTACGAAAGCATGGGAACCGGACTGTAAGGATTATAAGCCTCTGAACGTCTATGGAGAGACGAAGCTTGAAGGGGAACTGGCAGTGGCAGAGATGCTTACAAAGTATTTTATCGTACGGATTGCCTGGGTATTCGGTAAGAGCGGGAAGAACTTCATCAAAACGATGCTGAATGTGGGAAAGACCCATGATAGGATTACCGTTGTGAACGACCAGATCGGTACGCCGACATACACCTTTGACCTGGCAAGGCTTCTGGTGGATATGATAGAAACGGAGAAGTACGGATATTACCATGCGACGAATGAGGGCGGCTATATCAGCTGGTATGATTTTACGAAAGAGATCTTCCGGCAGGCGGTGGAGCTTGGACATCAGGAATATGCCGAGGAGCGTTTGAGCGTGGTTCCGGTTACGACAGAAGAGTATGGGATTTCGAAAGCCGTAAGACCGTTTAACAGCAGATTAGACCGTGGAAAGATCGCTGCCAGCGGATTTGAGCCTCTGCCAACCTGGCAGGATGCTCTGGGCAGGTACTTAAGAGAGATTGAATTTTAGATTCTGTCACGGGAGGGGATTGAGACTATGGGACAGATCAAGGTAGAGAAGGATGTCGGAGGAATTAAGGGACTCTGTGTGATCGAGCCGGCAGTCCATGGAGACGCCCGGGGATATTTTATGGAAACATATAACTTAAGGGATATGGAGGAAGCGGGGCTTACGATGAATTTTGTGCAGGATAATCAGTCTTGTTCTGTCAAGGGAGTTCTGCGCGGTCTCCATTTCCAGAAAGAATTTCCGCAGGGAAAGCTGGTCCGGGTGATCAAGGGGGCGGTATACGACGTTGCGGTTGATCTAAGGAGCGGCAGTGAGACATATGGGAAATGGTTTGGGATTGAGCTTACGGAAGAAAATAAAAAGCAGTTCTACATCTCTGAAGGCTTCGCGCACGGATTTCTGGTACTGAGCGATGCTGCAGAATTTTGTTACAAATGTACCGATTTCTACCGTCCGGGGGACGAGGGAGGTCTGGCGTGGAATGATCCTGAGATTGGGATCGCATGGCCGGGGGTGACCGGAGAATATCCGGGAAGCGCTTCGGCAAAAGGTTATTGCCTTAAGGACGGGACGGCGCTGAACTTAAGCGATAAGGATCAGCTCTGGACAGGACTAAAGGATACGTTTCATTTTTAGGACGGTTAAGGGGCCGCGGCAAAATGCGATGATTTTGCCGCGGCCCCTTAATTAAAATAAGTATTTACTTTTTGTATATTTTACGCGTAAACCAGTCCCTTGCATAGGTGAAGGTGTAACGGATCAATTCCAGCTCGATCAGGATATAATTGTGGAGCCGGCTCAGCCTGAAAGGCACCTTCTTTTGTGCTTTCATGGTCCGCAGACCTTCTAAGATCCCTTCTTTGTATTCTTTGCCCCAGCCTGTCTTAAGAAAGAAGATATATTTCACAAAATATCCGGTCAGAAGCGGTATGAAGTTCAGAATCAGGAACAACAGGGGCATGTTCTTGTAGTTTACATAGATATTGTTGCGCGCGGATAGTTTTACTTTGAACGCATTATATTTGGAACCGCTGGTGCCGCTGCCGACATGCCGGACCAGGGCAAAGGGGCAGTACATATTCTTATATCCATAGATCTTAGCGCGGTATCCGATATCGATGTCCTCCAGATATGCGAAATGGTTCTCGTCAAAGTATCCGATCTTGCTGAAAACGCATCGGCGGTAAATGGAGGCTCCTGCGCATGCCGAAAATATCTCGTCGGTCTTCGTATAATTTGAGACGGGTCGTCCGGTACCGCGGCAGACCCCCCATCCGATCAGAGTATAGAGGTCTCCCGCGCTGTCGATCAATTCCGGATGATACATCTGGATCATCTTGCTGCTGACGGAGAAGATCCTGGGGGATCTTTCGATTGCTTTTTTCATCTCGTCTACGAAGCGCGGATCAACCGTGGTGTCGTTGTTCAGAAGGATTACATAAGGAGTAGAGGAATGCCGGATTCCGATATTTACCGCTTTGCTGAACCCGTAATTCTGATCCAGGGCAATAATCCTGATATCAGGATAATGTTCCTTCATATATTCGATGCTTCCGTCGGTGGAGGCGTTATCTACAACAAGAATCCGAAAGTCTTTACAAGTCTGCTTGTCAAGAGAAGCAAGACAAGGCTCCATAAAATGTTTCCCGTTATAATTAGGAATTATAATTGTTATTTTCATGAGGTTACCCTTAGAAACCGCCGGAATATGTCGTCGGCGAGTTTCTTCCTAAATGTATAATTTGCAGCGGTTTATATTACGGACTTATTATAGCAAATAATCTTGTTTTGTGCTATATTAATTTGGTATTGTAAAACATATTGTGAAACAGGAGATTACGAGGGTTACGATTTGTATGGGAGGAATATGGTGGAAAAGGAGCGATTCAGTAATCAGGTTAGGTGGTATAGTTTTACCTTGTGTATGCTGATTGTTTTAATCCATGCGCAGAATATAGATATTTTTATCGGGCAGCATCCTGCCGTGATTGCGGCAGAATCTTTTATAGAAGAAAAAGGGGCAAGAATTGCCAACGCAGGTTTTTTTCTTTGTTCGGGATACCTTTTTTACAGGAATTTTACCATGGACAGGTTGTTTTATAAATGGAAGAGACGCTTTTTCAGCACGGTGGTTCCCTTCGCGGTATGGAATTTTTTCTATTATATGATCCGTCTGGCGGTCTCTAAGGTCCAGGTATTCGAGGGAGCCTTTCAGCAGGAGGTTTTGTGGAGCTGGCAGGAGGTGCTCCAGGCTGTTGTGAACTGTAAATATAATCCCGTCTTCTGGTTTCTGCAGTTTTTGATTGTATATATATTCCTCTGTCCGGTGATATATTGGCTGCTTTGCAACAGGTACATCGGCCTGTGCGCGCTGATCAGCCTTCTTTTGACCGCCGGAGGCGGGCTGGCAGATTCGCTTGGGGATACGCTGCCGTCTATGGCCAATTGGCTGTTCATTTATATGTCCGGAGGTTATCTCGGGCTTCACGGAAGGAAATGGGTGGAAGCGTCAAAGAGGATGAAGAGTCCTTTTTGGTTTTCAGCGGCGGGAGCCGCGGCGTCGCACCTTTTCTTCGCGGTTTCTCCCGGGCTTACGGGCCAGCTGTTATGCTGTTTATTCGACGCGATGCTTTTATGGAATGTCCTGGGTTATGTAAGGCTGCCGGAGGCAAAATGGTGGATGCGGGATACGTTCTTTATCTATGCGGTGCACTTTATGATCGTGCGGGCGGGGAATAAGCTGGCGTATGCATGTTTTGGAAATAGTATGGGAATGGGGTTGTGGATGTTTCTCCTGCTTCCGGCGGCAGTCGCCCTCTTCTGCGGTTATTCGGGGCGTCTGCTTAGGCAGTATGCACCTTTTGTATGGAATATTCTATCCGGAAATCGTTAACTTATTAATAGAATGTTAAGAAAAAGAGTGATATAATGGGTTGTCGAGGGTGGTAAATTATTGTATGATAAAAAATAATGTATTTTGGTTCTATGTTTTTTTGAAATAGGTGGACAAATTGATTAAGGATAATCAAAAATTACTAAACAGGCTCCATGTGGCGGTAGATGCGCTGGCGCTGGTGTTTTCCTATATTTCAGCGTGGTATATCAGGTTTAAGAGCGGAGTATTTGAGTTGGATCCGTGGTTTATGTCTTTGGGAGAATACATGCAGAGCTTATTCCTGATTGTTCCCGCTTACCTGATCTTGTATTATGTATTCCAGATGTATACGCCGAAGCGCGTGCAGGGGCGGAGGCTGGAAGCGTGGCATATTATACAGGCGAATGTGATCGGATTGATGGCGTTTATCCTGTATCTTTATATTATGAGACAGCCGGATTTTTCCAGGCTGATGATTTTTGTGTTTTTTGGCATTAATATCTGTGTGGAAGTGACGATACGCAATATTATCCGGGAATGCCTGCGTAATATGAGGCGGCAGGGTTATAATCAGAAGCATATCGTGATGATCGGATACAGCCGTGCAACGGAGCAGTATATCGACAGGGTGAAGGCGAATCCGGAGTGGGGCTATATCATAAGAGGAATCCTTGCGGATAATACGCCGAGGGGAACGGAATACCGGGGAGTTAAAGTGATTGGGCGTACGGAGAATCTGACGATCATACTGCCGGAGAACAAGCTTGACGAGATTGTGATTACCCTTGGCCTGGCAGAGTATCATAAATTGGAACATATTGTGGGTATGTGCGAGAAATCCGGGGTGCATACGAAGTTTGTACCGGATTATAATAATATTATACCGACAAAACCCTATACAGAGGATTTGCTTGGCATGCCGGTTATTAATATACGGAGGGTTCCGCTTAATAATGCGTTGAATGCTCTGGTGAAGAGGTGTGTGGACGTATTTGGAGCGGCAGTCGCTTTGGTCCTGTTTTCTCCGGTGATGGCGGCGGTCGCCGTGATTATCAAGGTTACGGCGCCTGGGCCGCTGATATACAGCCAGGAGCGTATCGGGCTGCAGAACCGGCCGTTCCGGATGTATAAGTTCCGCTCTATGGTAGTTCAGGATCAATCTTCTGAGAAGAAGCAGTGGACGGTTCAGAACGATCCGCGGGTGACTCCGATCGGAAGATTCATCCGCAAGACGAGTATAGACGAGCTTCCGCAGCTTGTAAACGTGCTGATGGGGAACATGAGCCTGGTGGGTCCGAGACCGGAGCGGCCGCAGTTTGTAGAGCAATTCAAAGAAGAGATTCCGCGGTACATGATCAAGCATCAGGTACGCCCGGGGCTTACCGGGTGGGCGCAGGTGAACGGATACCGGGGCGATACCTCCATCCGTAAGAGGATTGAGTGCGACCTGTATTATATTGAAAATTGGACGCTGGGATTTGACTTTAAGATTATATTTCTGACATTTTTTAAGGGATTTGTGAATAAGAATGCATACTGAGATCTTTTCAGTCGACGAGGTGGTCTGCCGGAAGAAGACTGGCTGATATAATGTACTCAGCAGATAGTATAAAGGGAGACGGACATGAGTAAGAGGAATGATAAAAGAGCAGATAAAAGAACCCGGGGCGGCAGAGATTATGACAAAAGAGCACAGGAGAAGAGAAGCCGGGATAAAAGAGACGGTAAGAGACATGCCGGGACAAGTAATGGGGAGCGCAGGAAGATCAGGCAGAAGAGACGCCGCAGACGGATGATTATTCTGGTTGCAGAGATTATTGTTCTGTTGATTCTGTGTGTTGCCGCTTATGGTTTTTTTAAACTGGATAAGATGGATTTTAAGGTGTTGGACGAGGGGAAGCTGGAGGCCTATCGGGATACGGGGCCGTATACGAATATCGCCCTGTTCGGCCTTGATTCGAGAAACGGCGAATTGGAAGGCGGCGTCCAGAGCGACTGTATCATGATAGCCAGCATCAATAACGAGACGAATGACGTAAAGCTCTTGTCGGTGTACAGGGATACTTTGCTTGAGCAGAAGGACGGGTCGTATGAGAAGGCGAATTCCGCTTATAACCGGGGCGGTCCGGAGGAGGCGATCAGCCTTTTGAACCGTAATTTTGACTTGGATATCAAGAACTATGTAAGCGTTAATTTTACGGCTCTGGTTTATGTGATCGACGGTCTGGGAGGGATCGACCTTGATATGACGGCGGAAGAGGCTGACTGGAGCAATCGGTATGCGGTTGAGACGGCTGAGATTGCCGGGAAAGAGTGTATAGATATCGAAGTGAGGGAAGGGACGCAGCATGTGGACGGAGTACATGCCGTAGCCTACGCGAGGAACCGTTATACGGAAGGGTATGATTTTAAAAGAACGGAGCGGCAGAGAGTTGTGCTGAACAAGGTGGCGCAGAAGGCGAAAGAGGCGAATTTCCTGACGCTGAACAGTATTGTAGACGAGGTCTTTCCAATGGTGTCCACGAGTTTTTCCGTCAGAGATATGTTAGGGTTCGCATCAAACGTACTGGACTATGAGTTGGTTGAGACCGGAGGATTCCCTTATCAGGTAACTACCAGTGAGAATGTGCGCAATCATAGCGGCGCGTATGTCGTGCCGATTGACCTGGCTGAGAATGTAGAGCAGATGCACCAGTCTCTTTTTGGCGAGGAATACTATGAACCTTCGAAGAAAGTGCGTGATATCAGAGACGCGATTATATATCTGACCGGTGTTTCAGACAGTGCGGAGGCTTATAATACATCGTTTGAAGGAGATATTCACAATGAGGGTGCGCAGTAATACGATCATGGAATATGGGACATACATGCTGATGTATCTGGCAAGTTATGTCTCTTCCCTGGCGGGGCTTCCTCTGCTGTCAGGGGCGCTGCTGATCCTGGAAGCCGTTTATCTGTATATCCATTTGGTAAGACAGGCGGGAAGCTTAATCGAACTGCGGGCGTGGTTCACGCTTGCATGGGTAGGAGGACAAGGGATTGCCTGCCTGAAGCTAAGCAGGCTTCAGACGGATTGGCACTATATGACATGGATTGCCTTCTGCCTGATCTATCTGGGATTCGGGATCGGCTATGAGTGGGGGCAGCAGTACGGAAAAGTAGAAGAGGTTGAGCTTAAGAAGGATGACGTCATGTCGAGACGTCTGTTTCTGTGTATCGTCATGCTGACTACCGTCTCGGTATTATGTTTCCTTTTTGAGGTGACGGCGGGAGATGATATTCCTTTGTTTGTAGGCGAGACACATGGAAGCTACTATTATCGGGCGACCGGGCTGCACTATTTTACGGTCAGCTGTATCCTGATTCCGGCGATTACGGTGCTTTATGCCAAAGTCAGTGCATCTGTCCGGAATAGAAGGCTGCTGTTTTTGGTTCCGGCGAATATTCTGGCGGTGCTTTTGCCGCTTCTCTATGTATCCAGGTTTCAATTGGTATTCGTGGTAGGCTTTGCCGTAGTCACATTCATTATGGTGAATAAGAAGATCAGGCTTAAGACGATGGGAATCCTGCTGGGGCTTTTGATTCCGGTCTATATCCTGACGGTGGTGCATCATTCTTATGACGTGTCTTATCTGAACCAGGTTTTTGAGATGAAATACAGTCATATGCCTCTGATCATTTCCCAGCCATATATGTATGTGGCGAATAATTTTGAGAATTTTAACCATATGGTTGTCCATCTTACGGAGCATACGTGGGGGCTTAGGATGTTGTACCCGTTCTTTGCTTTAACCGGTTTGAAGAGATTGTTCCCGCAGCTTGCCGCTTCGGAAGTATTCCTGATTAAGCCGGAGCTTACGACGCTTAC
Organism: uncultured Dorea sp.; assembly: GCA_947564705.1. GTDB lineage: Bacteria > Bacillota > Clostridia > Lachnospirales > Lachnospiraceae > Sporofaciens. The sequence continues at coordinate 25,130 of CANODD010000005.1, forward strand.
GATGTTCTATGATGCGTATTATGATTTTGGCTTGTTCGGTATCTTTTTCTTTGCGTTTGCGTTAGGTATGGCGGCGAAGGTATTGATGAGCTCCATCAAGAAGAATTGCAACCCGGTGGTTTATCTGTTCTATGGGCAGATGGCGATCTATCTGGGACTTGCTTTTTTTACGACTTGGTTCAGCAATCCGACGACCTGGTTTTGGCTGATACTGACAGGTATGATGTATTGGTTTGTGGGATACGATAAGAATAAGAAAGACGCAAGAGAAGACTTTGCCGGATAATCGGCAGAGAAAGAGGATTGTATAGATGAAGAAACAGGGGGAGATCATAAGAGAATATGGTGTATATACGCTTGCTTTTCTGGTGAGTTATCTGGCTTCGTGCGCCGGGCTTTATTATCTGGCCGGTCTGGTACTCATGGCGGCGGCAGTCTGCCTGTACGTGCATTGGAGTAAAGAAGATGAGAATCTGACGGAGTTAAGGGCGCTCTTTACGTTGGCGTGGGTAGGAGGGCAGGGAATCGCCTGCCTGAAACTCAGCAGGCTTCAGAGCGACTGGCTTCCGGTGACATGGCTGTGCTTTTTTCTGATCTATATAGGATTTGGGATAGGGTATGAATGGGGAGGGAAGAAGCAAGAGGCTGTCCGGAGGGAATTGTGTAAAGATGAGGTGCAGGCCGGAAGACTTCTTGTCTGTATTACAGGTCTGGCGGCAGTTTCTTTGGCATGCTTTGTATTTGAAGCCGTGAGAGTAGGTTTTATTCCGTTGTTTTCAAAAGAGCCGCATGCGTATTCGTATTTTCATGTATCAGGCGTGCATTATTTTACGATAAGCTGTATCCTGATACCCGCGATTACCGTTTTGTTTTTTAAGGTTGGGGATATGAAAGGAAGAAAAGAGAAGACGGTGCTTTTGCTTGCGAATATAGAAGCTGTGGCTGTTCCGGTCCTGTGTGTGTCAAGATTTCAGCTTTTATTTGCCGTCGGATTTGCTGTCGTTACATATGTCATGGTTTTTCACAGTATTCGTCTGCGTACATTGGGAATGCTCCTTGTGGCTCTGATACCGGTTTACGTGATACTGACCGTATTCCGTCATCATGACGTGGCTTATCTGAACGGTATCTTTGAAATGAAGTATGAGAAGATGCCGATTTTCATTACGCAGCCATATATGTATGTGGCGAATAATTTTGAAAATTTTAATTGTATGGCCGAGCAGTTAACGCAGCACAGTTTTGGGATGCGGATGTTATTTCCGGTATTTGCGCTGACGGGTTTGAAGTTTGTGTTTCCGCAGCTTACTTCCTTTGCGGTATATCTTACAAAGCCGGAGCTTACGACGCTTACGATGTTTTACGACGCATATTATGATTTCGGCGTGCCGGGAGTGTTTTTGTTCGCGGTATTGTTAGGCGGCGCGGCGGGAAGGATTGCGAAGACGATTAAGGGATGTTCGAATCCGGCGGCATATCTGTTCTATGGGCAGATAGCAATCTATATGGGACTTGCTTTTTTTACAACCTGGTTCAGTAATCCGACGACCTGGTTCTGGCTGGCGTTGACAGGTATGATGTATTGTTTTGTAGGATATGAGAAAGATAAGACGTGGAGAAAGAGGGAGAAGAATGGAACACGGTAAGGAGCCGAGAGTAGATGTGGTAATTCCCGTATGCCGTCCGGACGAACGACTGATGAAGATTTTGGAAAGATTAGGAAAGCAGAGCTATCCGGTTGGCAGGATCTATATTATACACACAAAATCCGGAGAATTCCCGGACATAGTAGAGACTTTGGAGGGGGTGTCCGTTAAACATATCGAGCCGGAGGAGTTCGACCATGGCGGGACGCGTGATATGGGATTTCACTTATCCGACGCCGGGATTGTGGTTTTTATGACGCAGGATGCAGTGCCGGCAGACCGGGAATTGATACAGGAATTGGTACGTCCTCTGCTGGAGAGAGAGGACGTCGGAGTGTCTTACGCCCGCCAGCTGCCCGCGAAGGGCTGCGGTCCGGCCGAGCGCTATACGAGGCAGTTTAATTATCCGAAGGAAAGCAGGATCAAAGGGAAGGAAGATATAGAGGAACTGGGGATTAAAACATTCTTTTGTTCGGATGTATGCGCGGCATACCGAAGAGAGATCTATGATGAGATGGGCGGATTTACGAAGAAGACGATATTTAATGAAGATATGGTGATGGCCGCCCATATGATTCAGGCAGGATACAAGACGGCGTATGCCGCGGACGCGAAGGTCTTCCATTCCCATAATTATACGGGGCTTCAGCAGTTTAGAAGGAATTTTGACCTGGCGGTGTCCCAGGCGGACCATCCGGAAGTCTTTGAGGGGCTCCGCTCGGAGAGCGAAGGAATCCGGATGGTGAAGCAAACCGCGTTCTACCTGTTAAGAAGCAAAAAAGCGCGTCTGATTCCTGCGCTTATCTGGCAGAGCGGATGTAAATACGCCGGATACCGGATGGGGCTTAATTATCGCAGGCTTCCGTTCCGGATAATAGAAAAATGTACGGCAAATCGCCTCTATTGGCTGAGAAAGTATGAGTTTATGGAGATTTTAAGGAGTGAGGAGTAATGGATGACTGGT